>NZ_JBMJAR010000011.1:0-42212 GCF_049221845.1 Campylobacter sp. GB48 | reverse complement strand
ATGATTTTAAAGAGGTATTGTTTGATTGAGAATTTTCAAATCCCCCCCCCCGTAGAATAATAAGACATTAAAACTCCTTAGAATTTTTTATGATAAAAATAAATCGGAATTATAAGAGAGGAATGTTTAAAGTTAGTTTAAGTATAGCCTAATTAAATTTTTGCTAATAAAATTCTATATTGTTCTTTATTTACATTTATCAAAAGAGAAGCAAGTTTCAAAGCTCTAAATTTTTCCATTACAAAAAGATCTTTACTATCCTTTAAAACTATAGCAACTAAATTTTTCATTACTTTATCAAGCCAAATATTTTTATATTTATCATTTGCTGAATGGTATCTTCCAATAGCATTCCAACTAAAACCATGCTTTTGTATAATCTCATGGAGCAATCTTGCTGCTGTATCGATATTTACACTAGATTTTACAATCTCTTTTTCGGCAATTTTATAGCGTTTTAAATGAATGCTATTAATTTGCATTAAACCATAATCTCTTGTTTGATTTTTATTTTTGCCGATAATATTATGCTTGTATGCAGCATTTTCTGTTAAAGCTATAGCCTTAAGTAAAGCCATAGGTATGTTATATTTTCTAGCTGCAGCTTTAAAATCCTTGTCGTATTTATAAAAATTTTCAGGTATATAAGTATCACCTATAAAAATTTTTGTATCAAAAGCAAAAGTAAAATTAAAAAATACTACTAATAATAAAATCCTTTTTAACATTTTACTCCTTTATAATGCTTATGCTATAGCAAATTTATAAATAAAAAATATGTAAATAAGTTAATAAATTATCTAAGAATTTCTTTGATAGTAAGTTGAGGGGTGATTAATCCTCTAAAATTATTTTTTGAAACACTAGCTATAAAATTAATATTTTCCCCAATTTCTGGTTCATAGTCAAAGTTAAAAAATAAAGCTTCTAAAGTTTTATTTCCTTGTGTTAAAATAAGTTTTATATGGTTTTCATCTTTACCAAGTCTTCTTTTATTTTTTACAAAAAGTTTATCAAATTTAAAATAAGGTCTTGGATTTTTATGGCCAAAAGGTTCAAAAAATTCCAATATCTCTAAAAGCTCAAAATCAACTTCATTTGGATCAATACAACCTAAAACCTCATCAGTATTGTAAAAATCATCTTTAGGGATATTTTGACAAATTTCATAAAGCTTGCTTTTAAAAACACTAAATTTTTCAAGCTCGACTAAAACTCCAGCTGCGCCTTTATGCCCACCATAGCTTAAAACAAATTCTTTAGCTTGCTCTATAATATTTAAAATATCTATCCTACCTACGCTTCTAACACTAGCTTTAGCTTTTTGCTCACATTCTGAAAAAACAAAGGCAGGCTTGTTAAAATGTTTTGCTAAACGACTTGCAACTATGCCCAAAACACCCTCATGCCAATTTTGACCATTGACAATAATCACAGAATCATTTTCATCAACTTGTTCTAAACATTGTTTAAAAAGCTCACGCTCTTCATCTTTACGGCTATTATTATAAGCAATGATTTGCTCTAAATAACCCATAACTTCATCGATATTTTTAGAATGTAAAAATTTATAAGAAATAATCGCATCATCCATTCTACCAGCACTATTAATCAAAGGTGCGATTAAAAAACTAATATTATCAAGTTCAAATTTATCCTTACCAAAATACTGCTTAATCGCTTTGAATGCCACACGCTTTGAATCATTAATACACTCTATACCTTTTCTAACTAAGGCTCTATTTAAATCTCTAAGTTCCATCATATCTGCAATAATAGCTATGGATAAAAGCTCTATAAATTTACACATGTTATAATTAATCTTACATACTTCTTTTATTGCAGCGACTAAATACCAAGCCACTTGAGCCCCACAAATTTCAATATCAGGAAATTCACAATCTTGTTGTTTAGGATTAATGATTGCATAAGCTTTCGGTAAAGTCGCTGGGGGCATATGATGATCGGTAATGATTAAATCAATTCCTTTTTGCAAACAAAGCTCTGCTGCATCAAATGCTGCTATGCCATTATCTACAGTGATAATTAAATCTACTCCATCAAGTTCATTGATGATTTCTTCATTTAGACCATATCCATCTTTAAAACGATTTGGAATTTTTACTACATAATCAAAACCAATATCATCAAAAAATTCAGATAAAATCACACAAGAAATCACCCCATCTACATCATAGTCTCCAACAATAGCAAGCTTTTGATTTTTCTCAATCGCTTCTTTAATACGCAAAGCACCCTTATAGACATCTTTTAAACAAGATGGCATAGGTAAATCACAAAGCTTTACATGTGTATCGTTGATAAAACGCTGATGTAAAATTTCTTTTATTTTAGCTTTATTGAGCATGATTTGTTAAAGATGCCTTGATAAAAGAAAAAATAGCCGGATTAACTCTAACTAAGCGTGAAGTAAATTCAGGGTGAAACTGCACTGCTAAGAAAAATGGATGATCTTTAAGCTCCACAGCCTCAACTAAACCTTCATTTTCCCCGCTTATAATAAGTCCATTTTTCTCAAACATTTCTTTGTATTTTGGATTTGCTTCATAACGGTGGCGGTGGCGCTCTTTTACGCTTTTTTGATTATCATAAACCTTACTTAAAAGTGTATTTGGCTTGATATGACACTCATAAGCTCCAAGACGCATAGTTCCACCAAGTGGAGTTTTGCTTGTTCTAATTTGTTTTTCTCCACTTGCGTCAATAAATTCATCAATCAAAAAGATGATAGGATTTTTACAATTTGGATTAAATTCATGAGAATTTGCATCTTCAAGTTTTAAAACATTGCGTGCAAATTCCACTAAAGAAAGCTGCATACCCAAACAAATTCCTAAAAATGGAATTTTATTTTCTCTTGCATATTGTATGGCTTTGATTTTTCCTTCTACCCCGCGGTAACCAAA
This sequence comes from Campylobacter sp. GB48, assembly GCF_049221845.1. Classification (NCBI taxonomy): domain Bacteria; kingdom Pseudomonadati; phylum Campylobacterota; class Epsilonproteobacteria; order Campylobacterales; family Campylobacteraceae; genus Campylobacter; species Campylobacter sp. GB48. The sequence continues at coordinate 39,285 of NZ_JBMJAR010000011.1, read as the reverse complement.
ACCACCTGCTACTAAAATCCCACTTACATCTTTAAAGCTTTCTTCGACATTTGCATTTTCTAATTTTTCACTATCAATCCATTTTAAATTTACTCTCGCATCAAGTGCTGCACCTGCATGGATAATGGCCTCTGTTAGGCTTTTATAGCTTTCTTTTAAATCTACATATTTTCCTACAAAAGCAATGCTAAGTTCATTACTCGGAGCAATAACCCTTTTTACTAAAGAATCCCATTCATTCATATTTGGCTTTAAATTTTGAAGATCTAATAAACTTGCAATAGAGTTTAAAATATCTTGTTTTAAGAAATTTAGTGGAATTTGATAAATACTAGCTGCGTCCACACTTTCTATAACACAGTTTTTTTCAACTCCGCATGAAATTGCGATTTTGTCTTTTAACTCTCTATCTAAAGATTTTTCACTTCTGCAAATGATCATATCAGGGCTTATACCTATACGGCGTAATTCTCCCACGCTATGTTGAGTTGGTTTTGTTTTAAGTTCTCCTGCTGCTTTAATAAATGGCACTAAAGTTAAGTGAATATTAATAGCATTATATTTACCCACTTCAAGCTTTAAAGCTCTAATAGCTTCTAAAAATGGTAAACCTTCTATATCTCCTACTGTTCCACCTATTTCAACGATTAAAATATCTTTATCAACTCCGGCTTTTTTAATACGATCTTTTATCTCATCAACTATATGTGGGATTACTTGTATGGTTTTTCCTAAATAATCTCCTCTTCTTTCTTTTTCTATAACACTTTGATAAACTCTTCCTGTTGTGAAGTTATTATCCTGAGATAAGCTCTCATTTAAAAATCTCTCATAATGTCCTAAGTCTAAATCTGTCTCAGCTCCATCATCTGTAACAAAAACCTCCCCATGCTCTAAAGGACTCATCGTACCAGGATCTACATTAATATAAGGATCTGCTTTTAAAATACTTACTTTTAAACCTGAATTTTTTAAAATCGTAGCTATAGAAGCTGCTGCTATACCTTTTCCTAATGAGCTTAAAACACCACCGGTTACAAAAATATACTTAGTTTGTTTTAATTTCATAAAATAACCTTAATTTCTTTTTTTGAAATTATAACGAATAAAAAATTTTATTTTTATAAACATTTGTGTAAAATTCAATTATTTTTGAAGGAATTTTTTGATGAAAATCACATTATTAAATCATACTCCACTTTCTGTATGTTCTCATGCGACAAGAACATGTTGGCAAAGTTTTGACAAAGGCGATTGTGGTGGTGAGAAAGATAAAGAATTAATCGATCGAGTGGGAAATAAATTCAAACATGCTTCAACCTTAGAGCATTTAAACTATACTTTTTATATACAAGGTATTTCAAGAGCATGTTTACAAGAAGTTGCAAGACACCGCCACACTAGTCCTAGTGTAAAAAGCACAAGATATACTTTAAAAGAGCTAAGAAATGAAAGTGAATTTAAAGAAAATGACTTTGAAAATGCTAAAAGATACTTGGTGTTAACCGGAAATAAAGTGGTAGATAATGCAAGTATTAAAGCTTTAGAAAATTTGCGTTTGATTTTGCAAAATAGCATTAGTTTAGACATAGCAAAATACTGCTTACCAGAAAGCTATAAAACAGAATTAACTTTAACGATTAATGCAAGGAGTTTGCAAAATTTTATCACTCTAAGAAGCTCAAAATCAGCCCTTTGGGAGATAAGACAACTTGCAAATGCTTTATTCGAAAACTTGCCTGAGGAACATCAATTTATTTTTAAACATTGTGTTTATCAAGAAGAAAATTCCCAAGATTAATTGGGAATTTTACTATATTTTTTTAAGAAATTCAGTTTTTAGAACAATCACACCAAATTTATCTACCTTGGCTTCAATTTCAGTATCTTTGTTTGTAAGTTTAATATTTTTTATAGTCGTACCACGCTTTAAAGTAGTACTTGCACCTTTTACTTTTAAATCTTTCACAACAATTACACTATCACCTGCATTAAGCTCGGTTCCATTTGCATCTTTTGGCATATATTCTCCTTAAAATTTATAAGTATATCCTAGATATAAACCATAATTTGTTTGTTTAGGATCATAAAAGTTTGATGAATTAGCAGTGCTAAAATTTCTTGTATCATAATGAGTTTGTTCAGCTTTAAAACCAAACTCAATTTCATTTGCTTGATTTAACTCATATAAAGCACCGATTTTTGCCCCATACGTATAACCATCAAAGTCTTGAGATAATGATAAAATACTTGTTTTTAAAGTCATATTCGTTCTTGCATAACCACCATATACACCTAAAACTGCTCTTGTTTTTTCAAAGATTTTTGGAGTAAAATCATAACCAAGTAAAAATTTATGTGTGGTAAATTCTCCATCAATTTTAAACTTTGCGGTATTGATTACATCACTAAATTCACTTGAGTAATTATAAGCACCATAAAGTCTATGATTTTCACTAAAACGATAACCAACTCTTAAACCAAAAACAGGGATGTTACCTTCTAAATCACCATTATATTTGACATTTTTTGTTTTACTATGTTCAAGATCAGATCTTACCTTAGTATGAAACCAACCAGCATCAACACCTAAAAGTAAACCTGAATTTTCATCTGCTAAAGCCAAATTTGAAGCCAAAGCTACACTTGCAACTAAACTAAATAATTTTAATTTCATATTTTCCTCCTTTTAAAATAAGACTTAATATATCCTTTTATTTTTAATAAAAATTTAATTTTGTGGCACTACTAAATCAGATCTACATTCAATCACAGTATGCACATTACCACGAGGGTTAAAATCGCCTACTACTTTTATCCATTTTGGATCAAGTTTTTCTTTTAAAGTATTATAAATTTCATTAATACTTGCTTCATGTGAAACATTTCTATGCATAAAGGTATTGATATAAAGTTTGATTGCTTTAAGTTCTACTACTAATTTATTTGGAATGTATTCTAAGTAAATTGTAGCAAAATCAGGATAACCGCTACGCGGACAACAACACATAAATTCAGGCAAAGTAATTTTAATCACATAATCATTTTTAGCATCATTTGGCCAAACTTCCATATTTTCTACACTAAATTCTTTGATTTCTTTTTCACCATATCGCATTTATAATCCTTAATTTGTTTTTAAAATTTTATAATACCACAATATTTTATATTTTATTTTGACAAAATTTAAAAAGCTTATCTTGAAGTAAGAGTAATTTTTCGCTTTCATTGCTAAGAATTTTTATACACAAACCCTCATAAAAAAGTTGATTTATATCGTCAAATGAAGCTTTTAATTCTTCATAAAACTCATCATATCCAAAAAGATAAATACTCAAATAATGCGTATGATTTGCAAAAAAATTTAATTCATTTTCTTTCATATAAGAAGGATTAATTTTAATTTTATCATTTAAAATTAAAATATCATTTCTATAAATTTGAGTTAAACTCTCATAATTTTTAAAAGCAAATTTTTCATCCATAGCCACTCTACCAAAAATGACAAAATCAACATAAACTAATCTTGAAAAAGAAGCTAGATTGACCTTTGTATTTTGTATAAAATTTGCATTTTCTTGAAGCAAAAGTGGCTTTGGCATATAAAAAAAGCTTGCATTTTCTTCAAGAGTAAAATCAATATTTTTACTCGCAAAAGAATCTTTAGTATCATATACCTTTTCATAACTTTGTGTGAGTATAGCGGTATTTGTACTTTTCTTACATATGATTTCAAAACTTAAATAATCCTCTTTGAAAATTCCAGCACTAGAGTTTAAAACATATATACTAGTTAATTTTTTATCATAAAAATTCCTCATAAGCTTAAAAGGAGGTGTGAAAAAAGAATTTTTTATGATAGTTTTTTCATTGATAGTATCTAATGTAAGTTTAAAAATACTCTTTTGAGCAAACAAATCAATCCTTTAAAAGTGTGTATTTTTTAATCCAAGTAATGATTTCTTCTAAACCTTCTTTAGTTTGAAGATTACTCATGATAAAAGGTCTATCTCCACGCATTTTTAAAGTATCTTCTTGCATGATTTTTAAAGAAGCATTCACATAAGGAGCTAAGTCTATTTTATTGATAATCATTAAATCAGACCTACAAATAGCAGGACCACCTTTGCGTGGAATTTTTTCTCCTTGAGCAACATCTATAACAAAGATAAAAAAATCCACAAGTTCAGGTGAAAAAGTCATTGATAAATTATCTCCACCACTTTCTATAAAAATAAGATCTAAATCACTAAAACGCTCTTGTAAAAGTTCAACGGCTTCAAGATTACAAGAAGCATCTTCTCTAATGGCTGTATGAGGACAACCTCCAGTTTGTACTCCAATGATTCTTTCTTTTTCAAGAACGCCTTGTTTGATTAAAAAATTTGCATCTTCATTTGTATAAATATCATTCGTAATCACAGCCAAAGAAAGTTCATCTTTTAAAGCTTGGCATAAATTTAATACCAAAGCTGTTTTGCCACTACCTACAGGACCACCTATGCCTATTTTAACCATTATAACCCTTTTAAGAAATATAAATTTTAAATGCTAAATTTTGGTGTTTTATACCCAAATAATCATTTAAAATATTGTGATTTTCACACCAATCATTTAAAGTTAAATTTTGTAATTTAGAAAGAACTCTTTCAAAATCTTGCTGAAGTTGAAAAAGTAAAATCTGCCCTTCATTTTGTGATAAAGGAACAATTTTCACAAGAATATTAATAAAATTACTCATTAAAGCAAACAAAAAACTTTCATACATAAAATCAAGCTCATTATCTTTACAAAATAAAGCATACACAAAAGGATAAATAGGAGTTTGATTTTCTTTAATGTATTGATTTAATAAAGGATTTGATAATCCATAAAGACTGACATTTTTTACAAAGCGTTTAGCTAAAAAAACATAAGCTTGACTTTGTTCTTTTGCAACTATACTTGATAAAAATTTTCTTTGATAAATTAGTAAATTTTCTACATCATTTGCATTTTCATAAGCTATTTTCAAAGCTAAAAGTTCAAAATACAAAATATTAGAATAAAGCTGAGCTTTTAAAACTTTTTTAGCATCTTCTATATTTTTTATATAAGCAAAATTCACATAAGATTCTAAACCAAAAGAATGTGAAAAAGCTCCTATAGGAAAAGAAGAATCACTAATTTGTAAAAGTAAAAAATTTAATTTATTCATCTTTATTCTTTAATAAGTTTAAAATTTGGATCAACTTGGATAAAACTTGGCATATCAAGCATATATTTTGGCTCTAAAATTTCCTCACATTTTTCGTATTTTATATTAAATTTTTCTAAAAACCTTATGATAGAGTTTTGCTCTAAAGTAATGAGTTTATGATCTTTATAAAATAAATTTAAATGCATATTGCCCACTTGATAACTTATTAAAGCAAGGTTGTATTCATTTTCTATGTGAATTTTTAAAACCTTTTCAGGTTTGATTTTCACTAAAATCAAAAAATCCTCATCATATAAACAATCATTATGATTTAAACCTTTATTATCAGGCATTTTTATAGCGACATCTAGTCCTTTTAAAGTCGTTGTTCTTAATATCTTTTTAAAAGTATCAAACCAACTAAGCTCTAAAAAATCGCATTCTTTGTTTAAATCATAATGCGTTATTTTATTTTGAAGTAAAATCATTAAATCATAAAATATTTTCTAGCTAAAGCTAAAGAATCAACGCTCTTAGAGCTAATAAGCTCACCATTTATTTTTACTTCATAAGTTTGTGGATTTACTTCTATATCTTGAACTTTATCATTAAATTTCAAGTCTTTTTTAGTAATATTTCTACAATTTTTTACTGCAACACATTTTCTTTTTAAGCTTAATTTTTCAGGTATATTAACTTCTAAAGAAGCTTTAGAAACAAAATGTAAAGCATTTTCATTTAAATTTGCACCAAACATTTTTTCATAGATAATAGGCTCAGGCGTTGGGATAGAAGCATTAGCATCGCCTATTTTTGCACCTACTATCAAGCCACCTTTTAAAATAAGCTTTGGTTTTACTCCAAAAAATTTAGGTTGCCAAAGCACTAAATCAGCAAATTTTCCTATTTCAATAGAACCAACATAACTATCAATCCCATGTGCAATAGCAGGATTTATAGTGTATTTTGCTATATAGCGTTTAATACGAAAATTATCATCTAAATCATTATCTTCTTTCAAAGCACCAAATTCTTTTTTACATTTATCAGCACTTTGCCATGTTCTTAAAATCACCTCACCTACGCGTCCCATAGCTTGAGAATCACTACTCATAATGCTAAAAACACCCATATCATGAAGTTTATCTTCTGCTGCTATAGTTTCAGGACGAATTCTACTATCTGCAAATTCAACATCTTCTTTGATTTTATTATCTAAATGATGACAAACCATAAGCATATCTAAATGTTCATCAATGGTATTTTTAGTAAAAGGCATAGTAGGATTAGTACTTGCAGGTAAAACATTTTTAAAACCTGCTATTTTAATAATATCAGGAGCATGACCACCACCTGCACCTTCAGTGTGAAAAGTATGGATAACTCTACCATTAATAGCTTTAATCGTATCTTCTACAAAACCTGCTTCATTTAAAGTATCTGTATGGATAGCTACTTGTATATCCATTTCATCAGCTATATTTAAACTAGCATCAATCACACTAGAAGTAGCACCCCAGTCTTCATGAATTTTTAAGCCACATGCACCAGCTATAATTTGTTCTTTTAAAGCATTTTTATTGCTTGAATTTCCTTTACCTAAAAAGCCAAAATTCATAGGGTAATTTTGCGTAGCTTTTAACATAGAATGTATATGATAAGCCCCACTTGTACAAGTTGTAGCATTTGTTCCCTCACTTGGTCCTATGCCACCTCCTATCATAGTAGTAACACCACTATATAAAGCACATTCAATTTGAGTTGGAGAAATAAAATGTATATGAGTATCAATACCACCTGCAGTTACTATTAAACCTTCTGCACCAATAATATCTGTACTTGTGCCTATAATTAAGCTAGGATCAACTCCATCTTGTATATCAGGATTACCTGCTTTTCCTATACCTACTATATAGCCATTTTTTATCCCAATATCTGCTTTATAAATACCGGTATAATCAACAATCAAAGCATTAGTTAAAACTAAATCCGGAAAGTCTCCCTCACTCACACTTTGAGCCATACCATCTCTGATATTTTTACCACCACCAAATTTAACTTCTTCACCATATAAAGTATAATCTTTTTCAACTCTTAAAATTAAATCTGTATCTGCTAATCTTACTCTATCATTAGTTGTTGGACCATACATATTCACATAGTCTTTTTTGCTAATCTTAATCAAAGAAATCCTTTCTCTTTTGCTTTTGATAAAGCTTTAGTTTTATTTTCATCATTGATAAAATCATCACAAAGATTATTAAAACCTAAAACCTTTTTTAAACCACCAAATTCTATTAAACTTACTGTTTTTTCTTCACCTGGTTCAAATCTCACACTTGTTCCTGAAGCAATATTTAACCTTTTACCATAAGCTTTTTCTCTATCAAAAGACAAAAAGCGATTAACTTCAAAAAAATGAAAATGCGAGCCAACTTGTATAGGACGATCACCTTTATTGCTTACTTTGATTTCTATAGAAGTTTTATTTTCATTCAGCACAATAAATTCTGATGATAAAAATATCTCTCCAGCTTTTATCTTATCATCATTTGCTATAGGTTCGTGTATAGTAACTAATTTTGTACCATCTTCAAAAGGAAGTTCTATTTGAATTTCATCAAGCATACTTGCAACACCATCTATCACATCTTCACTTGTAAGTAAAGTTTTTCCTATGCTCATCAATTCACTTACACTTAAATTTTTTCTTGCAAGTTCCATTAATTCATAACATATATAAGCTAAAGCTTCATTGTAATTTAATTTTATTTTTTGCTCTTTTCTATCTTTAGCTATTTTCCCTGCATAATGAAGCATTAATCGTTGCAATTGCTGCTGAGTAAAATGCATTTTAATCCTTATAATTTTTTAGATATTATATAACTATTTACTTGCTTTTAGGCAAAAAATTCTATTGCATTTTTTAATTCAGTTTCATAATCTTTTTGAATTTCTATAAAAGGAAGATTTAAATTTTCACATTGAGTTTTAAGTTTTTGATGATCTAAAATAAGAGTGTTTATTTCTTCTTTTTCGCTAAATAAACGCTTTTCTATAGCATTTTCATTTTGATAGATTAATTCATAATTTTGTAAAATATATTCTTTTGAAAAAATGATATAAAGTATTTTAACATCAGAATGATTTTGAAATTTTTGTAGCTTTTTTGGAGTAAGATAAATTCCTTCAATAATTAAATTTTGTTTATTTTCTATACAAGTTTGAATTATACCATCTACAATAGGAAATAAAAACTCAGCTATTTTTTCATCCTCATCTACTTTAAAAGGAAAATCTTTCATTCCTTTAATCAAACCCATTTTTAGATGATCTAAACTCAAATAAGGATAAGAAAATTTTTCAAGAAGTTTTTGAGCAAGCAAGGTCTTTCCACTATGACCTTGCCCACCAATTAAAAAAATCATTTAAAGATTAAACATCCAAATGCTTAACATCTTTAGCATGAGCTTGTATATACTCACGGCGTGGTTCTACATCATCACCCATGAAAAGGTTGAAAGTATCATTTGCTCTTTGAGCATCTTCTATGGTGATCTTTAACAAACGACGATTACTCGGATCCATAGTTGTTTCCCAAAGTTGTTCAGGATTCATCTCACCAAGACCTTTATAGCGTTGTATATAAGCACCTTTTTTAGCATTTTTTTCAACTTCATCTAAAATTTCTAAAATATCTTTATCAAATTTTAAATCTCTATCTTTGATTTTTTGATAAATATAATTTGCCTCTTCATATAAAGGATTAGCAAATAAATCATCATTGATGATAAGCTCTTCTAAACCATTTTCAGTTTGTACATAAACACGAATTTCATTTTCATTGATATATGAATTTAATATATTATGATTTTGTTTTTCTAAAAATTCTTTTATAACTTTAAATAATTCTTCATTAGAAGCTTTTATCAAATCAGGATTTTCTATCAAATATCTAATCACTGAAATTACATTAAATCTTTTTTCTAATTCTTTTAAAACACTTCTATAAGCTGCAACGATTTTTAAAAAATCTTTTAAATCATTTAATCCTATGCCCTCATAAGTAGAACTTTCTATACCTATTTCGATCAAATAATCATTTAAAGCTTTTTCATCTTTTAGATAAATTTCTTTTTTCTGACCTTTTTTATAACGATATAAAGGTGGTTGAGCTAAATAAACATGTCCATTTGTTACAAGATCATTCATAAAACGGAAGAAAAATGTTAAAAGTAAAGTTTGTATGTGAGAACCATCTACATCAGCATCGGTCATGATAATGATTTTATGATATCTTAGTTTTTCTATATCAAACTCATCACCGATCCCACAACCAAAGGCTGTGATCATATTTTGAATTTGTTCACTTTTTAAAATTTTATCTAGTCTTGCTTTTTCAACATTGAGTATTTTACCTCTTAAAGGTAAAATCGCTTGGAAAGTTCTTTCTCTACCTTGTTTTGCAGAACCTCCAGCACTATCACCCTCAACTAAATAAATTTCACTTTCACTTGGATCTTTACTTTGACAATCAGCTAATTTTCCTGGCAAAGTTCCTACACTTGAACTTTCTTTTTTTCTCGTTAATTCTCTAGCTTTTTTAGCTGCTTCTCTACCACGAGCTGCCATTAAAGCTTTATTCATGATAGCTTTTGCTTCGATAGGATTTTCTTCAAAATATTTTGTCAAATACTCAAAAGAAGCCTTAGAAACTATAGGTCTAACATAGCTTGAACCTAATTTTCCTTTAGTTTGTCCTTCAAATTGTGGCTCAGGCACTTTTACACTTACAACCGCTATCAAACCTTCTCTTACATCATCACCTGTGATTTTAGAGTCTTTCTCTCTAGCACTAGCATTTGCTTCAATGTAATTACTAATAACACGAGTTAAGCCCATTCTAAAACCTGCTTCGTGCGTTCCACCATCTGGAGTTTTGATATTATTTACAAAAGAAAGTAAATTTTCACTATAACTATCATTATAAAGCAATGCTACTTCAACATTTACATCTTCTTCATCTACATTGAAAAATATTGCCTTAGTTAAAGCTTGTTTTTTATTTAAATCTGTAACAAACTGGCTTATACCACCTTCAAAATGAAAACTTTCTGCTTTTCCTACGCGGTTATCTTTAAAATTTATAGTAATTTTTGGATTTAAATATGCAAGTTCACGAAATCTTTTAGCTAAAATTTCATAATCAAAATCAGTTACTTCAAAAATTTGATCATCTGGCCAAAATTCTATGATTGTTCCTGTTTTTTTACTTTTACCTATGGTTTCAAAATTACTTGTAACTTTACCTTCTGAAAATTCTTGGCGATAAATTTCTCCATCTCTATGCACTGTAGCAACTAATTTTTTTGATAAAGCATTAACAACACTTACACCAACCCCGTGTAAACCACCTGAAACTTTATAAGTATCTTTATCAAATTTTCCACCTGCATGAAGCACGGTTAAAACTACAGTTAAAGTAGGGATATTTTCAGTAGGGTGAATTCCCACAGGGATCCCTCTACCATTATCACTTACTATACAAGAACCTTCTGTGGTAATTTCTACATTGATCGTATCACAAAAACCTGCCATAGCTTCATCGATAGAATTATCCACTACTTCATAAATCATATGATGAAGACCGCCTATATTGGTATCACCTATATACATACCAGGGCGTTTTCTAACAGCTTCTAAGCCTTTTAAAACTTTAATATTTCCTGCGCCATAATTTTGATTTTCTTGCATTTATTTTCCTTATAAAATAACTGGCATAATTACAGTTTGTAATTCTTCACTTGAAACTAAGAATGCCATATGAGGTTCATTTATGCTAAGTTTGAATGTTTCACTTTCAATAGAATTTAAAAAGTCAGTGATAAATTTATTTTTAATGCAAAGATTAAATTCCTCATCTATATCAAGTTCCATTTCAAGTTCAGTTTTTGCTTCCATATTATCTAAACTAATACCTTCAAATACAAGTTTATCTTTATGGAAATTTAATTTCATTTTTTCAGTAATTACATTGATTTTTTTCAATGCATCCATAAATTCCTCAGTTTTAAAAATAAATTCTTTTGTGATATTTTTTGGAATTACTCTTTCATAATCAGGGAATTTATCATTAATAAGTTTTGTAAAAAATTCAAAATTATCATTTTTTGCAATTAATATATTTTCATCATAATAAATTTCAATTTTTTCAAAAAAGATTTTTTGCATTTCTAAAATAGCTTTTTTAGGAATACAAAGGTTAAATTCTTTTTCATTTGTTTTATTTAGCGTGAAAATTGCTAAGCGTTTAGTATCTGTCCCTACGAAACTAATGTGAGTAGTTTTTATATCAAGTAAAGCACCATTTAAAGAATATTTTGGATTATTTGTATCAACTGCAGGTAAGATTTTTTTCAAAGATCTACTTAAATCACTTGAATCAATATCAAATTTATCTTTTCCTTCAGTGCTTGGGAAATTTGGAAAATCTTCATAATTAAACATAGGAAGTTTATATTTAGTTCCTTTTTGTCTAATAAAAAGGAAATTTTCTATGGTTTCTAAGACTACATCTTCATTATTTAAACTTTTAATAATATCTAAAATACTTTTAGCATTAGCAGTTGCAAAACCTGCACTTTCAACTTTGATTTTTTTGATTTTATAATTAATACCTATTTCATAATCACTTGCTCTTATGATTAGTTTATCTTCAACTACTTCAAAAAGTAAGTGAGAAGCGATGTTACTTGAGTCTTTTTTATCTACATAAGAATTAGTTAAAACTATGGCAGATTCTAAAGTGTTTTTATTAATGCTAATTTTCATTTTTACTTCCTTTGTTTTTTAAATTTATTTTATCATAATAATAAGCAATGTGAAAATGTGAAATGCTTTTTAAAAGTCTTTTTTTATAGAAAATTTACTCATAGAATAAAATTTTTTGTTTTTCACTTTTATTCACAGGGTGCTTTTTATTTTTGTCAAAATTTTATTTCTTAATTCTTCTACTATGGCTTTTAAGTTTTCATTTTCACTCATTAGTTCTTGAATTTTTTTAATATTATGTGAAATGGCGGTGTGATCTTTCATATTAAAAAATCTAGCAAGTTGAGGCATAGACATAGTTGTAAGTTCTCTTGCTAAAAATATCACGACCCTTCTTGCCATAACGATATTTTGTGTTTTTTTATTTGATTTTATATCATTAGGTTTAAGATTATAGCTTTTTGAAACATCAGCAAGTATATCTTCAACACTGATATTTTCTTTTGTTTCTTTAATGTGATCTTTCATAAAGCTTTTAACGATTTCCAAAGTGATTTCTTGGTTAAAAAGTCTTGCTTGAGCATTTAGATTTGTAATCATGCCTTCAATTTCTCGGATATTATCTCCCATTGAAGTAGCAATGTAGCTTATAACTTCAGGTTTGAGATAAATAGCATTAAATTCGCATTTTTTCTTGATAATTGCGATTTTTGTATCAAGTTGAGGTGGAGTGATATCTGCGATGATCCCGTTTGCAAAACGACTTTTTAAGCGTTCTGTTATGCCTTTTAGCATATTTGGAGGATTATCACTTGTCATGATGATTTGTCCAAATTTTTCCTTGATTTCATTAAAAGTAAAGAAAAATTCTTCTTGAATTTTGTCTGTTTTACCTAAAAACTGCACATCATCGATGAGTAAAACATCACAATTTTTGTATTTTTCATGGAATTTACTCATGGTTTTGTTATTTAAATGCATGGTAAAATCATTGATAAAATTATCACTTGTAGCATAAATAACCTTATATCCATTATCCAAGCATACATTTCCGACAGCTTGAAGCAAGTGAGTTTTTCCAAGTCCTGTAGGGCCATAGATAAAGATAGGATTGTATAATTTTCCAAGTTTGCTTTTATCGGTAATAGCTTTGCAGGTTGCATAGGCAAATTGATTAGAATCTCCTACAACAAAACTTTCAAAAGTAAAAGAAGGATTTAAAATAGTACTTTGAAATTTAATCTGTGAAATATCTGTAGAAAAATGTTTTTTCTCTACCTTTTGATCATTTGTGATGATTTTAACTTGAGGATTAATTCCTGTTTTTACTTCATAAAAATAAGCTAGTTTTTGTGCGTATTTTGTTTGTATAAATTTAGCCAAAAAATGATTTGGTGCGATAAATACTAAGATATTATTTTTACTTAATTTTTCACTAAATTGTAAGTGAGAAATATAAGTATTGTATTCGTTATTGCTAATTTCAGTTTTAAACTCAAGTAAAAAATCTTTTATATTCATTATTTTTCTTATAAATTATGATGTAAAACTTAAAATTCTAGCTTATTTTTTATAAAAAATGGTTAAAATTATTCACATAAAAATTTAAATTTCACATCTATGTGAATAAAAAGGTGAAAAGTTTGAAAGTTTTAGGGATAGATCCTGGTTCTAGGTATTGTGGATATGCTATTGTAGAAAGAATTAATAATAAAAATCAACTCATAGAAGCAGGTCTTATCAAAATCAAACCTAATGATTTGCAGTATCAAATCACAGAATTATGTGAAGGACTTGATCTAATCTTTAAAAATCATCAATTTGATGAGGTAGCTATAGAAGATATATTTTTTGCTTATAATCCAAAAACGGTTTTAAAATTAGCACAATTTCGTGGAGCTTTGAGTTTAAAAATTTTACAAACTCATGGAGAATTTGCAGAATACACACCTTTGCAAGTGAAAAAAACCGTAACAGGTAAAGCAAAAGCTACTAAAGAACAAGTAGCTTTTATGGTGAAAAGATTGCTTGGAATTTCAAAAGATATCAAGCCACTTGATATCACAGATGCTATTGCGGTGGCTTTGACACATTTAGCAAATTTGAGAGTAAAAAAGTGATTTTATTTTCCACTACCTATGAAATAAATTTCAACATCATGTAAAAGTTTTTCACATATAGCTGAATCAGTATTTTTTTCTACTACTAGGTTGATGTGATTTTTAGTATCTCTAAAGCTACCTGCAGATTTTGAATTTTTTAATTCTAATTTTTGATTATCTTTTAAATATTTGATAGTTATTACAAACTTATGTGCTGCACTTGCTTCGCCTAGGTTAGTTTCTATTAAAACATTCATATTTGATGCTTTTGCTAGAGTTGCTTGGGTTTTATTGATCACTTCTTTCATTCTTCTATTGAGTTCTAAAATTCTTGAAATGAATTTATTATCTATACTTTCAAATGCGATTTTTAGTTTATTCATTATTTCTTGATTAGTTGGTTTATCAGGAGCTACATACACCATATATAGACCGTTTTTAATATCTACTTTAGTACTTTTTGTATCACGTCCACTACCAAAAATTTTAATATAAATGGCATTATCAAGATATACTCTATCTATCATAGGTCCATAAATTTCATATTCTCTTTTTCTTACGATTACTTCTCTTGCGGCTACTTGAATTTTTACTGAACAATCATGAATTATAGGTTCCATTTCTTTTTTTATCTCAAGTAGTTCTCTAAGCATTTTCCATCCTTGTATATTTTTAAATAAATTATAACAAAAAAAAATTGAATTTTTTTGTTAATTTTAGTTTGTGATATTTTTATATATTTTTGATTTTAAATTAAAAGTTTAAGGAAAAAAATGAAAATAAAAACTATAGTTTCAAGTTTAGTTTTGGCAAGTGCTTTATTTGCTGCAAATTCTCACCATGCTCATCATGGAGCTTCTGGAAGTATCTCATCACAAATCATGATGAGTATGCATGAACCTATGATGAAAAATCCTTTAGTACAAAGTAATGACATAGAAAGAGATTTTTTAGCTAATATGATCCCACATCATCAAGGTGCTGTTGACTCATCTAAGCTTTTATTAGAGCATACAAAAAGTGAAGAGATGAAAAAAATCGCTCAAAATATCATCAAAACTCAAGAAAAAGAAATCCAAGAATTTCAAGAAATTTTAGATAAAAATCTTTATACAAAAACTCAAATTGATGAAGAAACTTATAAAAAATTCGTTCAAGAAGAAAAAGAGTTAATGCAAAAAATGATGATTTTAATGAGTTCGGTTAAAGAAAGCAAAAACATCAATAAAGACTTTTTAGAAGCGATGATAGCACATCATCAAGGCGCGGTAGATGCTTCAAAACAAATTTTATTTTATTCTAAAGATAAAACTATCACTGATATAGCGAAAAAAATCATTTTAGACCAAGAAAAAGAAATTCAAGATTTTACGAATTTGTTAAAGTATATGTAAAAATATATCAAGGAAATTATTCCTTGATATGAGTGCTATTTTATAGTTTTTATAAAATTTAATTTATTTCTTATATTATTTATTGAACAATATTTATCTATTTCCCAGTGATTTATTAAAAATTCAATTAATTTATTTGTTCTTTCATTTATTTCTTCAATTCCCCATTCTTCTTTTTCATTTATTTCTTGCTCAGAATAAGAACCGTTTTTATAACCGATAAATTCTCTATCTTCTCCATTTTTTTTGATATAGAAATTTTTGTTATTTAATTTGGAATTTTTAGCTTTTGATAATGGAATTAAATTTCCTAAAGAATTAATTATATATTTATAATCATTTGAATTAACTTGTTTTAGTTTATCTACCCAATAATCATCTGTAGGTGTTTGAGGTAAAATATGCTCAATACTATGATAATCTTTTTTTGAATTTATATATTCTTTCCAATTGATTTTAATTGTATTATTTTTACTTTTATGTTGAAGTGATAATTCATATTCAAATAAGAAATATGATAAACCAGTCCAACTATAATAACCATCTTTATTTTTGAATTTGTCTTTTAAATAAATATAAAATTGTTCAATATCAACATATGAAACAAGCCACCAATTAATTCCAGAATATTCATCATTTTTTAAATCATATACTCCTATGATATCTTTAATAGAAATATTTGATTTATCATTGTGATAATATTGGTTTGCATAGTTATAAAAAGTACTATCACCGGTATTTGATCGTCTTTTTGAAATTTCAAAAATTAAAAAAATAAATTTTTCTATCATTTTAAGTAAATCACAAATTTCATCATTATTAAATGTATTATTTTTACTAAATACAGCCATTAAAAGTGGTGCAAAAGATCTATAACCTAGTCTATTTAATTTATCAAGTAATGTTTTTACTTCTTCGGTGTAATTAGATTGTTCAGGATTAAAAAGATAATACCAATGTTCAATACTTGTGCTAAGACTTAAAATGTAATCATTTATTTCTTTAATAGTTAAAGGATTATCTATATTTTTTCCTAGTATCCTTTTACAAACAAATATTTCTTCTAATAACGATACAATATAATCATTTCCTTTTTCTCTACTGTATTTAAAATACATAATCCAGTGATTTTTAAGAAAAACATCATCATTTAAAGGTTGTAATTTATTTTTTCCTAGGTATTCATATATTTTTTTCCAACATTCATTAATTTTTCTTCTTAAAGAAAATTTATCCTCATCTTCAAATTTTGTAGATAAATAAATTAGTCTATTTTTTAATAATTCTAAATTAGATAATTTTTTACCTCTATTGTTCATGGTTTCAAAAGCAATGAATACATCTAAATCATTGGATATTTCATATACATTAAATAAAAGCTGTTCAGTTATTTTTTTAAAGAGATTTTCTTTTTGTTTTAATGTAAAATTATTGATTTTTTCTTTAAAAAATTTTTTTGCATTTTCTAGATTAGCTGTGTATAATGTTTCATTATTAGTATTTGATATGCTTTGATTTTCAAAAATTTTTGTTTTTAAAAATTCATAACTTGGGTTATCTGTTGTATATCCAAAATAATATAAATATTCACCATTTTGATTTGATTTTGCAATATATTTTTTATACAAATCATTATATTCTTCATCACTAAACCATAGAGTTTTATCTTTTATTTGTTGCGTTTCTTTTATATTATTTAAAATTACTGAAATTAAAATAATGCTTGTTGTTATTCTTTGCTGTCCATCTACAATATAAAATACATTATCTGACTTATATGCTCCATAATCTATTTTCCAATATTCAATCTTTTCTTCTTTTTTTTCTTGTGTAACTTTTTCTAGTGTTAAAACTCCCATATAATGGGTTTTATCATTTTCTAAATTTTCCAAATCTTCCCAAAAATCTTTTAATTGATTATACTCCCAAGCATAACCTCTTTGATAATCTGGTATTCTTAAATATTTTCCATCAAATACATTTTTTAGTGATTTTAATTCATTAGTAGCCATAATTATTCCTTATATAATTTTATGATTAATATTGTAAAAATTTACAATAAAATTGTGTTTTATATTACCTACAGCTTTTTTGTATCGTTTATCACTAGGTTTTAAATTTCTAATATCTTTATCTTGTAAGCTTTGTTTTGCTATGTTTGCTATTATTTTCCTTTAAATAACCCTATTAGGTTTTAAGAACCCTAATAATGACCTTAATTAATTGAAAATAATTATAACACAAAAGAAATTGATTGAAATCAAAGATCGTTTAATTTGTTTATATATAGCATTTTGAAAGCATTTTTTGGAAATTAAAGAAATCGAAAGAAACAAAAAATGGTGGCTCCGATTGGACTTGAACCAACGACCACCACCATGTCAAGGTGGTGCTCTACCAACTGAGCTACGGAACCAAAAAATGAAAATTATATAAAAATATTTTTACATTGTGCTTAAAATCACTTTTTAACTTTTTTCATATTGTTTAGCCATAAGTCTAGCTGCGCTTCAAAACCTATACCTTTGCTATGATAAAATTTCAAGTCTTTTTCTAAGTATCTTTGCTTAACCCAACCACCAAAATCATGCGGGTAAAGGTAGTTTTTTCTTTGTGGGTTGTTATTATCAAGATAAGGAAGTATTTTTAATGCGGGGTTGTTTTGCACATAATTTAGCGCTTCATTTATAGCAAGATAGCTTGAGTTTGACTTGGGTGAACTTGCTAAAAATACCACACATTGAGCTAAGATGATCCTAGCTTCAGGATAGCCTATGTTTTTTACTGCTATGAGTGTGCTTGTGGCTAGATTAAGTGCTTGTGGGTTTGCATTTGAGATATCTTCGCTTGCAAATATTACTAATCTTCTAGCGATGAAATCCGCACTTTCGCCCCCATCAATCAACCTCGCAAGATAATACAAACTCGCATCTACATCACTTCCCCTTAAGCTTTTTATCATAGAACTAGCTAGTCTATAGTGTGTGTCTTTGCTTGAAGTACCATCGCTTAAAACATTTGCTCTTAATTTTTTCAAAGTTTCAAGTGTGATATGAGTGCTATCTAAAGCCAAAGCAAACTCACATAAATTTAAAAAACTTCTTGCATCATTTGCACTAGAAGTGATTAAAAAGTTTTTAGCATCATCATCGATTTTACATTGGAGTTTTTCTTGCACCTTTGTGGCAAGTTTTTCTAAGTCTTTATACTCTAAACCTTTAAATTCAAAAAGCATACTTCTGCTTCTTATGCCTGAAGTTAAAGTAAAATAAGGGTTTTCAGTGCTTGCACCTATGAAAAGGCATTTTTGATTTTCCAAAGGGATTAAAAGCATTTCTTGTTGGGTTTTTGAAAGTCTATGCACCTCATCGATAAAGATCAAAGGTTTGTATAAAGAATTTTCATAATTATTTAGTATTTTTCTAAGCTCTTCAAGTTTAAAATTTCCTCCATCAAACTCATAAAAATCAAGTTTATACTCATACGCTATAGCCCTTGCAAAAGAAGTCTTTCCGCAACCTGCTGGACCAAAAAATACACTATGAGGGAGTTTTGAAACTTGTATGAATTTTTTAAAAATTTCTACTAAATTTTCTTGTCCTAAAACCTCATCTAAAGTTTTAGGACGAAAAGTTAAGCTTAAATTTGTCATTGTGGATTTATGGTAAGTCTTTCACCATTAATGATAGTTGTAACATCACTTTTATTAGAATCATCATAGATAAAATCAAGCACATAAGAGCCATTATTATCTACAAAATAAGTATCAAAATTTGCAAAATCAGGCCAAATTTGACTAGGAAGAATTTCTGTGTTTGCATGCAATTGTGATTTTATATTATTTTCAGTGAAAATAGTTTGCCCATTTGCGTCAAATTTTTTACCTTCTTTTTCAAAGCTTAGGTTATTTAAGATGATTTGTGGGTTTGCTTTTAAAAACTGACTTGCTAAAAGCATCATAGAAAAAATATCAGTGTTTGAGTTTTGTACTAAACTATCATAAGCCTTTTTAGAAAGATTATTAAAATTCATATCTAAGTTAATGTTATTTAGCATAAAGTTTTCATTTGCAAGATTAAATTTAGCTAAATCTAGTTTTAAAACACTATCATAATCATTTTGAGCATTTTGAGCTGTTTTTGCAAAAATTTTTAATTTATCAAAGTCAAAAGTAATAGAACTTATAAAATTAACACTATCAATGCTTATATTTTGCTCACTATTTCTACTAGGACTAAAGATATCATTAAAACTTAATTTTTGTATAGGAAATTCAGAAATTTTGATATTTTTTGCTTCTAATTTTTCTTCATGAGATAGTTGTTCTAACAAAATATAACCTAGATTAAGCTCCATATTTTTTACAAATTCCTCAGAACCTGTAATCTTAAAAGATGTATTATTTAAAACTAAATTTGTATCATTGCGGGTAAAATTGATATCATTTATTTTTGCATTGATGTTAATGTCTCCACCTTTTGCACTAACTAAGATTTTAAAGATTTCCTCATTTGGGAAAATGCCTTTTAAATCTTCATTTTTATTTAAAATAGAAATGATAGCATTATTGCTTGCAAAAAAATTATTAGAAAAATCCACATTCACTTTAAAACTATAAGGTAAGTCATTCAGTGTAGCTATAAAACTTCCTTTGGAGTTTAAAAGTCCTTTGGTATAGTTAGCATCTTCAACACTGTAATATGCTGTATCTTGGCTCATTTGAGCAAATATTTTTCCATTGATAGAGTTAATGTAAGAAGCTGAGGTAAAAAATCCTATAACTAGTAAAACTACTACAACTCCTGCGATGATTTTTTTCATTCATTTTCCTTAAGTGAAATTTTAAAAATTATATATTTTTATTACTAACTAATGCTTATAAAATTCTTACATTTATACATTACTTAACTTTTTTTCTTATAATTACACTATTTAAAATCAAAGGTAAAAAAAATGAAACTTTTTGGAACAGATGGAGTACGCGGTAAAGCAGGGGAGTTTTTGGATTCGTTTTTAGCCATGCGTTTGGCTATGGCTGCTGGAATTTATTTTAAAGACAAAGCTCTTACAAACAATATCTTAGTAGGAAAAGATACAAGAAGAAGCGGTTATATGATAGAAAATGCTATCGTTTCAGGACTTACTTCTATAGGTTATAATGTCATAGAAATAGGTCCTATGCCAACACCTGCTATTGCGTTTTTAACTGAAGATATGCGTTGTGATGCAGGGATTATGATATCAGCTTCGCATAATCCTTACTATGATAATGGTATTAAATTTTTTGATGCCCATGGAAATAAACTTGATGAACAAGCAGAAGCGAAAATAGAAGAAATTTATTTTAACGATAAACTCATAGAAGAAGCAAGAACAACAAAATCACAAATTGGGCAAGCAAAAAGAATTGATGATGTGATAGGAAGATATATTGTTTCTATAAAAAATTCTTTTCCTAAAGAGCTGACTTTAAAATCTTTGCGCGTTGTTTTAGATGTGGCTCATGGGGCTTCTTATAAGGTAGCACCTACAGTTTTTAAAGAACTAGGTGCAGATGTGATTGTGATCAATGATAAACCAAATGGTTTAAATATCAATGAAAATTGCGGGGCTTTACATCCTTTAAATTTAGCTTTAGAAGTAAAGAAATTTAGAGCAGATGTGGGCTTTGCTTTTGATGGAGATGCAGATCGTTTGGTTGTTGTGGATGAAAAAGGCGAAGTAGCTCATGGAGATAGTCTTTTAGGTGTTTTAGCTTTATTTTTGAAAAAACAAGGCAAGTTAAAATCAAGTGTAGTTAGCACTATAATGAGTAATGGTGCTTTAAAAGAGTTTTTAACTAAACATAAAATCACGCATGAAACTTGCAATGTAGGCGATAAATACGTGCTTGAAAAACTCAAAGAATGTGGTGGAAATTTTGGCGGGGAGCAAAGCGGGCATATTATCTTTAGTGACTATGCAAAAACTGGAGATGGCTTGGTAGCTGCTTTACAATTTAGTGCTTTAATGCTAAGTGAAGCAAAAAGTGCGAGTGAAATTTTAAATCAAGTTAAACCTTACCCACAACTTTTGCATAATCTTAAAATTTCAGAGAAAAAAGACTTAAGCAAGCTTGCAGGTTTGGAAGAGTTGAAAAAAGACTTAGAAAAAAAAGGAATTGCTAGTTTGTTTAGGTACTCAGGTACAGAAAATTTAATACGCTTATTACTTGAAGCAAAAGACATTAAGCTTTTAGAAAAAGAAATGAAAGCTGTTGAGAGCTTTTTTATGAAAGCATTGAATGCTTAAAATCTTGCCTTTAAAATTTTGGCTTGTTTTTGCTTTAGTTTTTATACTAGATCAAGCAAGCAAATATTTGTTTTTACAAGGGCTTGAGTATAAGGGTAATTTTTTTGATTTAGTTTTAACCTATAATACCGGTGTGGCTTTTTCGATGTTTGCCTTTTTAGGAGAGTATTTAAAATATATACAGCTTGTTTTTATTTTGGCTTTGTTCGGGTATTTGCTTTATCAAAAAGACTTTTTTAAAACGCATTTGATTGCTTTTGCTATTATGCTATCTGCTGGGTGTTCTAATTTACTTGATCGCTTTGTGCATATAGGTGTAGTGGATTTTGTATTTTGGCATAAGTGGTTTGAATTTGCTGTGTTTAATTTAGCTGATGTGATGATAAACATTAGCGTAGCTTTGATTTTAATAAAAGAAATTTTTAATAAAAAAGGAGAAAAATGTTAGATTTTTTAACCGACTGGTATTTATGGATTAAAATGGTGCATTATTTGGCTTTTGTTTCATGGATGGCTGGATTGTTTTATTTGCCAAGACTTTTTGTCTATCATACAGAACATAAAGATAATAAAGGCTTTGTGGAAGTGGTGAAAATTCAAGAAAGAAAATTGTATTTTTATATCCAAACTCCTGCTATGATTGTAACTTTAATAAGTGGTAGTTTAATGCTTCATGCTAATAAAGCTTTAATGGTTGGATCAGGTTTTATGCATGCTAAATTAACCTGTGCTTTGCTTTTAATTATTTATCATTTGCAAAATTATTATTATTTAAAACAACTTCAAAATGATACTTGCAAAAAAAGTGGGAAATTCTTTAGAGCTTATAATGAAATTCCAACGATATTATTTATAATCATCGCTATTATGATGGTAGTAAGACCATTTTAGTAAAAAAGCCTTAAAAAAGGCTTTTTATCCTTTAAACTCCATACTTTTAAAATCAAGTGGATTAACATTTTCTTGCATGATATTAATGTGTTCTTTATCTTGTAAGCGTTTGTCATCTCTAAATACAGCACGCACTAAATCCATGCCTGTGTAAAAGTCTTTCATCAATACCATAAACAAATAACGTCCAAATTCACTTGTATATAAGGTATTGTTTTCTTTTTTTATAGCCTTGCTTAGTTTAAGGCCTAAAAGTTCTATGAAAAGATCTTTTTCTAAATTACATTCTAAAGTTTTGTTAAATTTATCAATTTCGATTTTACCGGTAAACATTTCGGTTAAAAAGACATATTTGATGATTTCTTTTTTACCAAAATTAGCTTTAGCAATATTTGCATTTTGCTTTTCTTTGATGAGTTTAGAATAATCATTTAAATTAAAAGCATTGATTAAAAGCTCTCCATCTAAAAAGCTAAAAGCCCCGCTTCCCACGCCCAAATACTCATGATGGCTACTTACATACTCATCATTAAAGTTACTTTTTTCTAAAGAAAATGACCATGCGTTATTTCTTTCATAATCTTTGAAAAAATCTACAATGATTTTATAAAACTCAAATTCATTATCTTTAAAACTTACTCCTAGAGTTTTTGCAATATTATCTTTTGTGAGGTTTGATTTCATCAAAGGATAAGTTGTGATTTGTTGAGGTTTTAAGCTTTTGGCTATTTCTAAATCATTGAGTAATTGCTCTTTAGTTTGAGAAGGAAAATTAAAAATCAAATCAAGACTCATAATAGGAAGCACACCTATGGCTTTAGAGAGTTTTTCTTGAAGTTCTTTACTTGAGCCAAATTTATGGTATCTTGCTACTTTTTTTAAAGTATCATCATCAAAACTTTGTATACCACAACTTAAACGATCTATAAGCCCTTTAAACATTTCTAATTTTTTTGGGTCAATATGGTTTGGATCGGTTTCGCAAGAAATTTCTTTGATATTAAATAATTTTTTGCAAAGTTCTAAAGTTTTAGCAAGCTCTTCTTCGTTGATCAAAGTAGTACCACCACCCACATACATAGAGGTAAAATCAAATCCTTTATCTTTGATTTGTTTAATTTCTTCTCTTAAACTTTCAAAATATCTTTTTGCTAAATCTTCATTGTAGTAATACTTATGAAAACTACAATATGGGCAAAAAGTATGGCAAAATGGTATATGAGCATAAAGCATATAAGATTTTTTTGGATTAACTTTTTTTTCTTGTCCTTCTTTTAAAAGTTTCACATCAAAACCATTCTCTAAAGATTTTTGCATAGCCTTGTGTGAGTAAGAAAGAGCTAAGTTTTGTAAAAAATTCATATTTTTCCTAAATTTTCATTTTGTAGTTATTTAAAAAGACTATAATTGTATCATATTTTTACAAAGGCTTTATAATGAAAAAGATTTTTATAGCATTTTTTGTATTTTTGTTAGGATTTATAAGTGTGTCAAATTCTGCACCTTTAGATGAAATTTTTCAAGATGTTAATATTTCAGGTAGTATGCGTTATCGTTTCGAGCATAATAGCCCAAAAGATAGAGGAAATAATAATTTTAATCAAAGAATTCAAATTCAAATGCATTGATGATTTATGAAAAAAGTAATTTTAGTATTTATCTTTTTTGCAAATATAGCTAATTGCATCCCTATTGAAGAAGCTGTTAAAAACTTCCTGTGCCACCAAAGAAATGTTATTATTGTGTAGTAGATGATAATAGTTCAAAAATAACTAAGCCTTAAAGGCTCAGTTGTTATAAAAGTTTTCCTTTAAATTTTCTTCCATAGCTTTGATGTTTTCTTTTGACTCTTCTTTAGCGTTAAATCCTCCACCAAAAGCTTTCATAACATCTACAATGGAATTTGCAAGCTCATAAGATGAATTAGTATAAGAAAGTTTAGCATTTAAGTAATTTCTTTGATCTTGTAAAAAATCAGCCAAGTTAATCACACCATTTTCATATCTTAAGGTAGAAATTTCATAAATTTTACTTTGAGCTAGAAATAAATTTTTATAATTTTGCTCATTTTCATAATAGCTTTGGCGGTTAAATAAAGCAAGTCTTATCTCTCCAAAGGCTGTTTTTAATGTATTTTCATATTGTAAAAAAGCTTCATCTTTGGTAAGTTTTGCAATATTAACATTATTCATAATCTCACCCCAATGAAAAATCGGCATTGCAAAATTTCCAGCTACATTCCAAGTATTGCTTCCATGTTTAACTAAAAGATCTAAATCATTACTTTGAAAGCCCAAAAGTCCTGTTAAAGAAAGGTTTGGCAAAAATGCAGTTCTAGCTACTCCAACAAGATAGTTTTTTTCTTCTAAAATTTTTAAACTAGCTTGCACATCAGGTCTTTGAAGCAAAATTTCACTGCCAATGCCCTCAGGTATGTTAAGCTCGTATTGTCCTATTTTTTTATACTCTATGCTATTATAAAGTATATCATCAATATCATTTGAAGTTAAGATTTTTAAAGCTTTAGTATTAGCTTCTTTTTGAATTTTAGCATTTGTGAATAAAACTCTTGAATTTTCAAGCTCAGCTTTAAATTTGTTAAGCTCATACTCACTAATTACTCCAAGTTTAAAATGCTCTAATTTTAACTCATAAGTTTTTTGATAACTTTGGGTTGTTTCTTCTAAAATTTTTACTTGCTCGCTTAAGCTTGCTAGGTTAAAATAAGTTTTTACTACATTAGAAATTAAACTCAATCTCGCACTTTCATAGTCAAACTCACTAGCTTGCAATTTTGCTTTTGAGGCACCATAAGTATCTCTGTATTTACCCCATAGATCTACTTCATAGCTTAAATTTAAACCCATATTAAAATCGTTACCATAAGCAAACTGATTGCTTTTATTGCTTGGAGCATTAATGCTAGTTTTTCCTCTTGCTCCACTAGCGCTTGCATCAAGCTTAGGAAGCAAATCGCTTCTTGCTATACCTAAAGTTTCATAAGCTTTTTGTAAATTCATATATGCAATTTGCAAGTCGTTATTATTTTTTAAAGCTTGATCGACTAAGGTATTTAAATAATTATCATCAAAAGCTTTCCACCACTGTTTATTAATGCTAATATTTTGGTCTAAGCTTTTGGTGTAATTTACATCTTTGATTTCTAAATTTGGTTTTAAACTACAAGCTGTTATTAAAAAACAACTTGCAAAAATTATTAACTTATGCATGTTTTTTACCTCTTTTTTTATCAAGCCATTGATTAAAACTTTCTAGTAAATAGAAAAATAAAGGTACAAAGAAAATAGCTATAGTGGAAGCTGCTATCATGCCCCCTATAACACCTGTACCTATTGCATGACGACTCGCACTTCCTGCTCCATAAGCAAAATATAAAGGTAAAATACCACAAATAAATGCTAATGAAGTCATTACAATAGGTCTAAATCTTAACTTAGCTGCGCTAATAGAAGCTTCAAAAATACTTTTTCCTTTTTTAAGATGTTCTTCCATAGCAAACTCAACAATCAAAATAGCGTTTTTAGCTGAAAGACCTATTAAAAGTAAAAGTCCTGTTTGAAAATATATATCATTTTCTAAACCTCTAAGCCATACAAGAAGTAAAGAACCAAACACTGCAAAAGGTACAGCAGTGATTACTGCTAAAGGCATGAGCCATCTTTCATACTGAGCTGCTAGAATCAAAAATACAAATAAAAGTCCTAACATAAATGCTATTTGTCCTGCGCCACTACTTGTAACTTCTTGATAAGCAGATCCTGCCCAAGCAATAGAATAATCCTCTCCTAAAGTTTCTTTAGCAACTTGTGCAATAGCATCAATGGCTTGTCCTGAGGTATAGCCTGGAGCAGGATCACCTTGCACTAGTGCTGATGGGAACATATTAAAGCGTTTTACATCATCAGGTCCAACACCTCTGTGAAGAGTTAAAACGCTATCTAGGGCTATCATAGAGCCATCTTTTGCTCTAACGAAAATATTCTTTAATGCATTTTGTGTATTTCTAAAATCTCCTATGGCGCTGATATTTACACGATAATTTTTTCCAAGCATAGAAAAATCATTCACATAATAAGTCCCTATAGTAGCATTTAGCGTGCTAAATACATCTGCTAAATTTAAACCATAAAGTTTTACTTTGTCACGATCAATTTCTAATTTTAATTGTGGAAAATTAGTATCAAGTGTCGTTCTTACATTGTTGAGTTCAGGACGTTTATTTGCTGCTTCAACTAATTTATTTACATCTGCTTGAATTTCATCATAGCTTTTACCACCACGATTTTGCGCATACATTTCAAAACCACCGGTCAAACTTAAACCTTGGATTGGCGGTGGATTTATAAAGAAAGTTTGGAAGTTTGGATTTAAAAAATATTGTTTATTATAAGATCCAACTATATTAAAACTGCTCAAGTTTCTATTATCCCAATCTTTTAAATTAACAAACATAGCTCCAGAATTTTCTTTTAAAGATCCTGTGAAAAGATCATATCCTATAAGTCCAACAACATCGGTTATGTTTTTATTTTTAAGAATTTCTTCAGTCATTGCATCCATTGCGCTTGTGGTTCTGTGTAAAGAAGAAGCTGCGGGTAAATTTACTACGGATAGAAAATTTCCTTGATCTTCAGGTGGAACTAATGAGTTTGGCACAATTTTAAAAAGTCCATATAAACCGCCAAGTAGAATAAAAAATATAAGCACAAAACGTATAGTCCTTTTTAATATATATGCTACACCTTTGCCAAATACTTCAGTTGACCAATCAAAAATGTCGTTAAATTTTTTTACTAAATAAAACGGCTTACCTTCGTTTCTTTTTAAAAAGATTGCACAAAGTGATGGGGTTAAAGTTAAGGCAACAAATCCTGAAATTGCAACGGAAATTGCTAGTGTTATAGCGAATTGCTTTTGAATTTCTCCCACAAAACCAGATATAAATGAAACAGGTATAAATACCGCACAAAGTACAAGAACGATAGATACAACAGGTGCAGCAACTTCATCCATTGCTTTTATAGCTGCTTCTTTTATGCTTATATTAGGATCTTCATGCATAATTCTATCGATATTTTCAACCACAATAATTGCATCATCAACAACAATACCAATGGCTAATACTAAGGCAAAAAGTGTAAGTAGGTTAATACTAAAGCCTAAGACATATAATCCTGCAAAAGTTCCCAAAATAGATACAGGTACAGCAATCATAGGTATGATGGTTGAGCGGAAATTTTTTAAGAATAAATACATTACAATCACAACTAAAATGAGAGCTTCAAAAAAGGTTTTTATCACTTCTTTAATGGAAGCTTTAATAAATATAGTTGTATCATAAGGAACTTTATAAGCTAAACCTTCGGGAAAATTTTTTGAAAGTTCTTCAAATTTTTTCTGTACTAATTCAGCTGTGTTTACTGCATTTGCTCCAGTTTGTAAGAAAATCAAAATAGGGGTTGCGTCATTTCCGTTTAATCTACCATTGAATGTATATTCTCTTGAGCCCAAAGAAACTTCAGCCACATCTTTAAGTCTTAAAAAAGAACCATCGCTATTTGCTTTTATGATAATTTCTTCAAATTCTTTGGTATTTTTTAACCTTCCTTGCATAGTTACTGAATACACATAAGGAGATCTTTCTATCAAAGGCTCTTGACCTATCTTACCAGTAGCATATTGAGTGTTTTGCTCGCTAACTGCAGCAATAACATCAGTAGCAGTAACTTGATATTTGTTTAATAAATCAGGATTGAGCCAAATTCTCATAGAATAATTTCTTGAGCCAATAGCCACAGCATTACCTACACCAGGAACTCTAGCAAGATCATCTAGGATATTTAATGCAGCATAATTATACACTTCAAGCGAATTCATAGAACCATCAGGGGAGTATAAAGTAGCAACTTCTAAAATACTTGAACCAGTTTTTCTTACACTAACTCCGGTTTTTTTAACATCTTCAGGTAGTTTAGCCATAGCAGCTGAAATTCTGTTGTTAACATCAACTGTTGCTTGGTCAGGGTCTGTACCTATATTAAAGTATACACTTAAACTCATATCTCCTGAAGAACTTGAGGTTGAATCCATATAAATCATATTTTCAACCCCATTGATTGCATCTTCAAGAGGAATAGCTACTGTTTGAGCTACTGTTTGAGCATCGGCTCCCGCATAAGTAGCACTTACTTTTACAACGGGTGGAGTTAAAGAAGGATATTGTTCAACAGGTAAAGAATAAAGGCCTATAATCCCTGCTAAAGAAATGATAATAGCTACAACAGAAGCAAATACAGGTCTTTCTATGAAAAATTTAGAAAACATTATTTATTCTCCATTATGCTAACACTTGCACCAGGACGGATCTTTTTGAAGTTATTTAAAATAAGTTTATCTCCATTTTTTAAACCTTTATCAATAATTGCTCTATCAGAGGTTTGATAGATAACATTAACAACGGTTTTAACTACTTTTCCATCTACTAAGGTATAAACATAAGTAGCGCTATCATCTTGTAAAAGCGCAACTTGAGGAATTTCAAAGCCATCTTTTTGAACAAAACCACTAACATGAACATTTGCAAAAGAACCAGGCATCAAATTTGAGTTGTTATTATCGAAAATAGCCTTTGCTTTTACCGCACCACTACGAGTGTCTATAACGCTATCTATAAAATATAATTTTCCATTAAAAAGTTCACCGCCAATATTAGCTTGTACTTGAATATCTTCTAGTTGCCAATTTCCACTTTGAAGATTTTTATTCATATTGATTTTATCTACATCAGAAATATAAAAGTCTGCAAAGATAGGGTTGATATTTGTAATGCGCACAAGTTCGCTTGATGAAGCATTTACATAATCTCCCACATCCATTAATGTATCACCTAAAACTCCATCAAATGGGGCACTTACTACGGTGTATTTTAAGTCTAATTTTGCATTAGCAAGTTTTGCTCTAGCGCTTTCTAAATTAGCTTTTGTAGAATTAAATTTAGCTAAGCTTGCATCAAATTCTTTTTGTGAAATAGCATTTTTTTCTATTAAAATTTGATCTCTTTTAAAATTTTTTTCAGCATCATCAAAGCTGGCTCTTGCGACTAGAGCTTCTCCATAAGCTATATTTACACTTGATTGGTATTTATCAGGTTCTATAAGAAAAAGTTTATCACCTTTTTTTACAGCTTGACCGCTTTTGAAGTATTTTTGCTTAATTTCGCCACTTACTTTAGGTTTGATGAGTACATCTAGTTCAGTGCTTAATCTAGCAGGATAAGTAAATTCTAAAGGTAAATTGGCGCTTTGCATGATCATAATATTAACAGGTTGAGGAGGGAGTTGTTTAACTTGCGCATTTTTATCTTCTGAGCATGCTACAAAGATAAGTGAAGCACAAGTTAGAGTTAAAAGTTTTGTTTTCATTAGCTTCCTTAAAAAATTTAGTCGAACAAAAAAAGTAATTTATATTACAAAATTATATTTGGGGAAAATTCTATCAATATAGAGTTAATTAAAGTTAATAATCCCCTTGGTAAAGAGTTTTACGATTTTTGATGCATGTTCTTCTTGTTCTTTTTTATCCATCAGTACTTTGTTTCCAAAAATGCTTTGCATAAAAAAAGTTCCTCTTAACATAGCACAAAATGTAATGCTTAGAAATTCAGCATTATTGGCTAAATATTCATTTTCCATTTCAAATCTTTTTCGTAAAACATTTTCAACTTCTTTGCGATTATTACCTTTAAACCATGAAGAAAAATCAAATTTATCATTATAAATTTGAGAGTATAAAAGTCTTACTATGGAAATGGTTTTTTTGTTATTGAAAATTTTTAAATAAGCTAATGAATATTGGTACAAATACTCTTCTAAGTTTAGTTCATTTGTGATTTTCATATTCTTTTTTAAATTAGCTAAAAAATGGTTTTCAGCAAAATCATTTAATATATCTTCAAACAAACCTTCTTTGCTTTTAAAATGTTTGTAGACGCTAGAAAAAGATCCTCCAGTTTGTTTGATGATATCCTTAAGATTGGTTGCTTCGTAGCCATTTTCTAAAAACGACTCCGCAGCAATTTGTTTGATTTTTTCAAGCCTTGCTTGAGATTTTGAAGAAAGTCTTTTTTTCATTTTAGTGTTTTTTATGCTCTATAATTGAGTTTTGAGGATACACAAAATTACTTTCTCTTGTGATTATGATGTTTTTATCATCAAGTGCATAAGCTTTGATAGTTAAAGGTATTACGGTATCTTTCCTATCATTATCAGCTAGTTTTTTAGTAGCTTTTAAAACAACTATATGTTTATCTTTTTCACCAGCTTTTAGTTTAAAAGGTTTTTTTGGTCTAATGATTTCTAAACTATCTTCAATACCTTGTAATTTCACATCAAAATAATACTCATGAGTTTTATTATCTGTATTTTGAAATAAAAATACATAAGCATTACTAATGATTAATTCTCCATCATGGGCTTTTCTAATTTGATAAAGCTCGCTAGAACGATTGATGTTTAAAAGCATATTTTCTTTTTTACTTCCCATTAAAATTAAGGCTACAAAAACACCACATAAAACCACTAAATATCCAATAGTTCTAAATCTAAAATATTTTACTTTTTCTCTTGTTTCAATAGCTTTTGCACTAGTCCAGTTAATCAAACTAGGGCGATCAAATTTAGCTTGAATTTTTGAACAAGCATCAGCACATTCAAGACAGTTAATACACTCAAGTTGCATTCCTTGGCGTATATCTATATGAGTAGGGCAAATTTTTACACAGGCTTCACAACCTATACATTCACCTTGTGGTGGTTTTTGGTAAAGTTTAGTATGTCCATCATAAATCACACCGCCTCTTTTATCATCATAAATAACTTGAACGGTATTATTGTCAAACATTACAGATTGAATTCTTGCATAAGGACATACATAAACACAAAATTTTTCACCCAAATACACTATATCAAAAGTAAAGGCTAAAGAAGCACAAAATAAAATCCCCAAAAGCAATAAATGATCAGCAGGATTTTGAATATATACAAAAAAATCTTCAGGTGGTACAAAATACCATAAAAATACACTTATCATTAATAGAGAAAAAAGATAAAAAATCACAATACTTAAAACTTTTTGAACAAAAAATCCATCAGCTTGTTTTTGTTTGTTTGCGGTGCTTTTGTGAATTTTAAAGATTTTTGTTTGCAATAAATCTCTATAAATAACTCTAGCAATGGTTTGAGGACAACTCCATGCACACCAAATTCTTCCTGCTAGGGTAGTAACAAAAAGTATAGTTAAAAACATACCCATGATAATAAAAGGCATTAAATAAAGCTCCTGGGTATCAAAAGCAATAAAAAATAAATTAAGTTTTTTATGGTCAAAACTTAATAAAAAGAAATGATTTCCATTGATTTTGACAAAAGGCAACGCTATGAAAATAATCATAGAAATGATATAAGCTATATATCTTTTTTTAGTATAATTGGTAATACAAGCACTCATTTTATTTTCCTTGAGAAATATTTTTTTAATTGTAGTACTAGAAAAATTAAACCAAACTTTGTCTTAATTTGAGAATTTATATTTAATTTTTATTTATGTAATTATTACAAAAATAAATTTTATTTTCAAGTGAAATTGTGATATAATCCTTATTTTTAATTTTATTTAAGAAAGGTGGTGAGGGTCGTGCCAGGAATCAAGGTACATCCTAACGAGTCTTTTGATGAAGCGTATAGAAAATTCAAAAAACAAGTAGATAGAAATCTAGTTGTTACTGAAGTTCGCGCAAGAAGATTTTTTGAGCCTATGACTGAAATTCGCAAAAAACAAAAAATTTCAGCTCGCAAAAAAATGCTTAAAAGACTTTATATGCTTAGACGCTACGAGTCAAGACTCTAATACCAAAAAGCCGAGAAATCGGCTTTTCTTCATTGATTACTTATGTTTCTTTGGGTTTTAATTATTCATTTTTTTGGACTTATTTTACCAGGACCTGATTTTTTCTTAGTAAGTTCTTATGCTTTAAGAGAAGGTATTAAGAGTGCTTTAAAAGCTAGCTTGGGCGTGAGTTTGGCTATGAGTGTGTGGATTATACTTTCTATACTTGGTTTGAGTGTTATTTTTCATCAATTTCCGTTTTTACAGATTGCTTTATCAAGTTTTGGGGCTTGTTATCTTTTATATTTAGCTTATAGAATTTACAAAAATGCAAAAATAGGTAATATAAAAGTTCAAAAAACTCATATATCCGCATTTTTAAGTGGGATGATTACAAATTTATCTAATCCAAAAGTTATTTTTTATTTTGCTAGTGTTTTTGCAAGTTTTGATTTTATCCAAATGCGGTGGATGTTGATAGTTTTAATTTTTGTTTTGATTTTAGAAACTATAATTTATTTTTCTTTAGTTTCTTTACTATTTTCAAAACCTTTCATGGTAAGAATTTATCAAAAGAATTTAAAACTCATTGATTATTTAAGTGCTTTTATATTTTTTGTTTTTGCTATGTCTATTTTAAGTAGTAATTTAATGACTATGGTAAATTAAAGCAATTAATTTTTATTAATACTTTTTTTGTTAAAATCTTATTTAAGTTAAACTTATTAAATTATAGGAAAGATCATGAAACACATTAAAACTATACTTAAACTTAGTATGATAAGCGGTATTGCTGCAATAAGCGCAGGTGCTTTAAGTGCATGTAGCAACAATACAAGTGATTCTAATAATGCAGTAAGTCAAGCAGCAAATGCTCAAGGTGCTTTTGTTATCATCGAAGAAACTGCTCCAAATCAATATAAAATCAAAGATCAATTTCCAAGTGATGAAACTAGGGTGGTTTTAAAACAACTTGATGGCACAGAAAGAGTTTTAAGTAAAGAAGAAATGGATAAGCTAATCCAAGAAGAAGCTGCTAAAATAGACAATGGTACTTCAAATTTAACAAATCCAAATAACGCTCAAATGAGTAGCGGAGGGCTTTCTTTAGGTGAAACATTGCTTGCAAGTGCAGCTGGTGCTATACTTGGTAGTTGGATAGGCTCAAAGCTTTTTAATAATCAAAATTTCGCAAATCAACAAAGGGGAGCATTTTCAAATCAAAGTGCTTACCAAAGAAGTGTAAATAGTTTTAATAAAGCAAGCACAAGTGCCACTTCAGGCTCAAGTGCGAAAAAATCAGGCTTTTTTGGCGGTGGTTCTAAAGCTACTTCAAGTTCTTCTAGCTCTTTTGGCTCTTAAGGGTGTAAAATGAATTTTTTAAAAGTAAATCCTTTAGAAAAATCTTACTTAGATCAAATTGGCTTTTCATGGCATACAGATAATGATGGAAGTGATTATTTAGATTCTAACTTAGTTTGTGTGAAAGAAAATGAAGCAAATGCATATTATGAAGCAGTGAATGAGCTTTATGATATGTTTGTAGCTGCTGCGCAAGAAGTGATTGATAATGATCGTTTTGATGAGCTTGGAATTCCTTTTAATTTAGTTGATGCGATTAAGATGAGTTGGGAAAATGATGTGCATTGGCATTTATATGGAAGGTTTGACTTAGCAGGTGGGCTTGATGGCAAGCCTATAAAGCTAATAGAATTTAATGCTGATACTCCAACATCTTTATTTGAAAGTGCTATTTTACAATGGGCTATTTTAAAGCAAAACAACCTAGATGAAAGTTCGCAATTTAATAATATATATGAAGCCTTAAAAGATAATTTTAAAAGACTTATCACTTTAGAAGAAGATGTAAGCGAGTTTGAAAAGTATTATGAGGGTTGGAAGATATTATTTTCTTCAATTGCAGGTAGTGATGAGGATATGATTACAACCAAACTTTTAGTACATATTGCTAGTGAAGCAGGTTTTGAGAGTGAGTTTTCTTTTATAGATGAAGTAGAATTTTCGCCTGAAGGTGTTTTTAAAAATGATGTAAATTTTGAGTATTTTTTCAAACTCATTCCGTGGGAAAGTATAGCCATAGAAGAGGGTGAGCTTGCTATGCTTTTAACGCAAATCATGCAAAATCAAAAAGCAATCATTTTAAATCCTGCTTATACTTTACTGTTTCAAAGCAAGGGTATAATGAAAATTTTATGGGAGCTTTATCCAAACCACCCTTTACTGCTTGAAACAAGTGATCAACCTTTAGTGGGTAAAAAATGTGTTAAAAAACCTGTTTTTGGTAGAGAAGGAGCCAATGTTTCCATTATAGAAGCTAATGGAGATGTAAGTTTTGAAACAAAGGGAGATTACCAAAATAATCGCTTTGTATATCAAGAATTTGCTGAGTTTAACAAAAATGAAAATGATTATTATCAAGCAGGGGTTTTCTTTGCTTATGAGGGTTGTGGATTAGGTTTTAGAAAAGGTGGATTAGTGCTTGATAATTATTCTAAATTTGTAGGGCATATAGTAAAAGATTAATGAAAATAGTGTGCTTAGATGCTGCCACCTTAGGTGGAGCGGATTTAACGGCTTTTGAAAGTCTTGGCGAGTTTATGAGTTATGATTTAACTTCTAAAGATGAGGTTATCACAAGAATAGCTAATGCACAAGTTTTGATGATAAATAAAATCATCATTGATAAAGAAGTGATAGACAATACCAACTTAAAGCTTATTTTGCAACTTGGTACCGGGGTAAATAATATAGATGTAGCTTATGCAAATTCTAAAGGTATAGTGGTAAAAAATGCAGCTAGTTATTCTACAAAAAGTGTTTTAAGTCATACCTTTGCCTTGCTTTTTGCTTTTTTAAATCAAATTCCATATTATGATAAATGGAGCAAAGAAGGCAAAT
Organism: Campylobacter sp. GB48; assembly: GCF_049221845.1. NCBI lineage: Bacteria > Pseudomonadati > Campylobacterota > Epsilonproteobacteria > Campylobacterales > Campylobacteraceae > Campylobacter > Campylobacter sp. GB48. Next base: position 3,835 of record NZ_JBMJAR010000011.1, on the reverse strand, counting down.
GGTGTGAGAGTAAAATGTTTTGTGATTTTAGCAAGACTTTGCATACTTTAACTGGTAAAAAACATGGCATTATAGGACTTGGAGCTATAGGTAAAGAAGTGGCTAAGGTTTCTCAAATGTTTGGTTCTAAAATTTGTTACTATTCTACCTCAGGGACTAATAATAATGATGAATATGAAAAAGTAAGTCTTGAAGAGCTTTTAAAAACTTGTGATGTAATTAGTATTCACGCACCTTTAAATGAAAAAACAAAAAATTTATTAAGTAAAAAAGAGCTAATGCTTTTAAAAGATGATGCTATTTTGATTAATGTAGGACGCGGTGGAATCATCAATGAAACAGATTTAGCTCAAGTTATGAATGAGAAAAATATCAAAGCAGGGCTTGATGTGCTTGAAATAGAACCTATGATTAAAAATCATCCTTTACTTAGTATAAAAAATAAAGAAAATTTAATTATCACTCCACATGTTGCATGGGCAAGTGAAGAATCTATACAAAATTTAGTCCAAATTGTATTTAATAATCTTAAGGAGTTTATAGAAAATGGCAAGTGAACATAGTTTTGATATTAGTGGGGAAATTGATAAGCAAGAGTTAAAAAATGCTTTAGAGCAAGCTAAAAAAGAACTTGATAGTAGATATGATTTAAAAGGCATTAAAAGTGAAATAGAGTTAAATGAAAAAGAAAGTGTTTATAAACTTATTTGCTCTAGCGAAGCAAAGCTTGAAGTGCTAAAAGATATTGTTATTTCAAAGCTTATTAAAAGAGGGATAAACCCTAATGGTATTAAAGAGTTAAGCAGGGAAAGTGGAGCAAATTTTAGACTAAATTTAAAAGTTAATGACGCTATTGATACTGATAGTGCTAAGAAGATTAATAAAGCTATAAAAGATAGCAAGCTAAAGGTAGCTTCAAGCATTAGAGGTAATGAAATTCGCGTAGTTGGTAAGCAAATTGATGATTTACAAAGCGTGATGAAAATAGTAAAAGAACTCAATTTAGAACTTAATCTTAGTTTTAAAAACCTTAAATGAAAACTTTACTTCAAATATTTTTTTTGTGTTTTGTGTGTGTTTTTTTAAGCTCTTGTGCTTTAAAAAGCAAAACACAAGCACAAAGTACTTATGTTATTTTAAAAACCTCAGAGTTTAAATTTGCTGATTATGGTTTTTTATATGAGGGAAAAAAATTTACAAGTTTAGAGCTTTATAATGCTTCTAAAGCCTTGCTTGAGTTAAAAATTAGCGATAAAATTTGCGTTAATGGCATATGCTATGCAAAAACTTTTTTTAATAAAAGATTTTTTAATAATGAATATTATGATGATTTTTTACAAGATCTAATCTACAAAAAGCCTATTTTTTATGGAAAAAATAAACAAACTACCTCTTGTGGTTTTACTCAAAAGATTATAAGTAAAAATTATGATATTTTTTATGAAGTTTGTGATAAAAATATGAGTTTTAATGATAAAAAATCCAAAATCAAATTTAGCATAAAGTTAATATAAAGGAAAATATGAAAGATTTAAAACTTTTTCTTAATGATACTTTTAAAAGTAATATCTATAAAAACTTACAATGCAGTGAAGATGAAATTTTAATCTTAAAACATTTGTGCAAAAATTATTTGCAGGCAAATGCAAGCATTAATGCTTATAATCTTCTTAGTGAAGTTTTTAAAAATGATGAATATGAGTATTTAGATCATTTAAAAGATCTTAAAAATCTTATAGAAAAAGGTTTTATTGTTCAAATTTTTTCTGATTTTAAAGCAAGTAAAAATTCAAGTTTGCTTTTAAATTTATTACAATGTGAGTTAAGTTTAAGTGAAGTTTTCTTGCAAGTTTTAGAAAATAAAAGCATACAAGATTATATGCAAGATCAAATTTATGAAGATCATATTGCGTATTTAAAAGATGAATTTTTTAAAATCGAGCTTTATCAAAGATTGCGTTTTTTTGCTAAAAGCTCTCAAAGTAAGAATATTAAAAAAGAGATAGCAACCTTTGAAGCATATATTAAAGAGCGTTTAAAGAAAAGTAAAATTTCTAATGTTTTAGCAGAGATTTTTAAAGAATATGCTTTAAACGATAATGAATGTTTGATATTTATTAGTTTGTTAAAAGAAGAGTATTTGCTAAATACTGAAAATTCTTATAGCAGAGATTTTAATTTTTTACTTCATTTAATTAGTGAAGATGATGCGCAAAAGCAAGAAAACAAAGCTCTGTTAGAAGAAGATTCTAAGTTACTTAGTTCAAATCTTTTAGAATATGATGAATTTGTTAATTCTTTGGGTGATATAACTAAGATTTTTTATTTAAGTGATGATATTTTACAAAGAATTATTAATTTCAAAGAGCCAAAGAAAAATAAAAAAATTAAACTTCAAAATTTGGTTAAAGAACAAGATATCTTTGAGCTAATCGAGCCAAATATCAATATAGATGATGTTATTATGCCTCAAAGTACTAAAGATCTATTAGAAAGTATATTAAAACAACAAGATAAAAAGGTTTTAGAAAGATTAAATAAATGGGGTATAAAAACTAATAAAAATATAGAAGCTAAGATAATTTTCTATGGTCCTGCTGGTACAGGTAAGACTATGAGTGCATTAAGTATGGCAAAAGCTATGAAAAAATCTATTTTGAGTTTTGATTGCTCAAAAATTTTAAGTAAATATGTGGGTGAGAGTGAGCAAAATGTAAGAAAGATTTTTGATACTTATAAAGAACTTTGTCAAACAAGTAAGCAAAGTCCTATTTTGCTTTTAAATGAGGCGGATCAATTTTTAAGTACAAGAGTAGAAAGTAGTGCTGGTGCTGATAAAATGCATAATCAAATGCAAAATATTTTTTTAGAGCAAATTGAGCGTTTTAGTGGAGTTATCATAGCTACAACAAACTTTTTAGAAAGTTTAGATGTGGCTTTTTCAAGAAGGTTTGAGTATAAAATCGAATTTAAAAAGCCAAATTATGAACAACGCTTAATGATATGGCAAAAGGCTTTGCCTAAAAATGCTAAATTTGACGATAGTTTTGATTTAAAAAATTTAGCTTCATATGAATTAAGTGGAGCTCAAATTGTAATGGTAGTTAAAAACACAGCTTTAAAAGCGGCTATTTCTAAAGATGGTGTTTTTAAAATGAGTGATTTTTTACATACTATAGAAAAAGAAATAGAAACTTCGTTTGATAAAAATAAGATAGTTGGTTTTAAAAATTAAAATTCACACAAATTTCACAAGCAAACAATATCATTCTTTCAACTTTTATTTAAAGGAGAAAAAATGAAAATGAAATTAATGGTAGCTAGTTTAGTTTGTGCAAGTTCTATGTTTGCAGATATGGTTGTTAGCCCAAATGCTTTACCTCAAAAGGCTCAAGAATTTTTAAACACTCATTTTAAAGGTGTAAATGTAGGTTATGTAAAGCAAGATGTAGATTCTTATGAAGTAAATTTAGTTGATGGAACTGAAATTGATTTTATCATTAATGGAGACTGGAAAGAAGTTGATGGAAAATATAAAGCAATTCCAACAGGATTTATCCCAAAAGAAGTTATTGCAAAAGTACAAGCAGCACAACCAAATGCAGCTATTGTAGAAGTAGATAAAAAAATCAATGGTTATAAATTCAGAACAAACAATATGATGGAAATTTATACAGATTTTAAAGGTAATATTTTAGGTCAAAAATTTGATGATTAATCACCTAAACCAAACCCTAAGGTTTGGTTATCATTTAAAACTTCTTCTTCCTAGCATCTTCTAAGATATCATTAGCTATTTTATTTACATTATCAGATATAGCTGCACTATCTTTTG
>NZ_JBMJAR010000010.1:0-47253 GCF_049221845.1 Campylobacter sp. GB48 | reverse complement strand
TATTTTTTGTGGTTTTTATTTAATTGTATTCCTTTTTATTTTTTAATTTATTTTTATTCTTTATTGTTTTATTTTTTTGCTATGGTTTGTATTTTTGTTTTTAGTTGTTTGTGTTTTTAGTGATTTAGCTTTTGGATTTATATTGTTTGGGGATTTAGTCGTTTTAAGTTTAAAATGTTTATAGCGAGTTTGATAAATTTGGTTTTTTTAGTTTTTACTGCTTATTTTTTTGCTTTTTTATTAATCTGAAAAATTAGGTTGTTTAGTTGTTTAGTTGTTTAGTTAAACGGTAGGATACGTTTTTATTGTGAAATTTTTTAATTAACTGTAGCTTTAAGATTTGATAGAATGCTTACTAAGAATTAGATGGCTTGATTGTTTTAGTTATTTTTATGGCTTAGATTTGTGTTGTTTGGTTATTGAATTGTTTTAATGGTTTATTTGATAGGTTGGGGTTGGGTGATGAGAAAATAGTAAATTGTTTGACTATTTAGTTGGATTATTTTATTATAGATATTTTTGTTTACGACATTATTTTTAAATTTTTATGATTTTAGATTGTGATTTATGTTTTAGTTGAAAAGGTTGATAATTTTTTAATGGTTTGCTAGGTTTGTAACTTATATATTGGAATATTTTTTGCTTGTTGTAATTTATAAATTTATTCAGGAGCATAAAGATGTTTCGTATAGAGGAAAATCGATTTTCTAATCACTCATATGATATTTTTAGTTCAAAACAAAAAAATGAAAAACAAACTGTGCAATCCCATCAAGAACAAGCATTTTCACTTGAATTAAATTCAAGCATCCAAGAAAAAAATAGCTTATATGATAGACCTTTAAAGGAATTGTTTCAAGAAGCAAAAGAAGCTTCAGAGAATGCCTTGAAAGAATACAAAGAGGAAATGTATTATAATAAAGAGACCGGTAAATATGAGAAAAAATTTACAGAAAGTAATGAAAAATACAAAGAAAAGATAAAAGAGAAAATAGAAGAGCAAATTAAAGAAAATATACAAAATAGTTTGCAAGATAAAATTTCTCATATCAATATTCAATTAAGTCCTAAGCAGTTAATAGCACAAGCACAATTTGAAGAAAAACAAAAAGCGACTCTTAAAACATCGGATGTTTTTATGTAATTATTTAAGATAAAGGAGAATTATGAAAAAAATTATTAGTGTTTTAGCATTATCAAGTATAGCTTTAATTGGTGGAGATAAATTATTGAATATTTATGAAAGTCCCACTTGTGGATGTTGTGATCTTTGGGCTAATTATATGAAAGATAAAGGCTATAAAGTGCAAATACATAAAAGCGAGGATTTTTTAAAAATAAAAGAAAAAATGAATATTCAACCTGTGTATCAAAGTTGCCATACTGGTGTAATTGATGGTTATGCCATAGAAGGACATGTTCCTGAAGATGCAGTTGCTTGGCTTTTGAAAAATAAACCTGAAGATGTTATAGGTATTTCTGCTCCTGGTATGCCTCAAGGAAGTCCTGGGATGGAGCAAGGTTATGAAGAAGAATATCCTGTAGTTTTAATGCTTAAAAATGGAGATTATAAAATTTATGGGATCTATAAAGGACATAATTTAATTACCACAAACTAAGCAATTTTGCTTAGTTTATTTTATATATTAATGGTATTCTTATACGAAAAGTTTTTTCATATTGTGGAAAATTCTTAGATGCTATACGTATAGTTTCTAAGGCACTATCGTTCAATAATTTATATTTTGATGGTTTTAATATTTTTAAGTTTAATAGATTTTTATCTTTAGTCCATGTGAATTCTACTAAAATTTCACCACTCATTCGCATTTTTTTGGCTTGTCTAGGAAAGATTAAAGCTTCATCTATAGCTTGTTTGACTTCTTTTAAAAGCTCATTATTATTAGCTAAAGATATGCTTTCTTGAGAAGTTATTGGAGTGTTTTTTTCTTGGGTTAAAGTTTTTTGGGGTTTTATTTCTTCATTTAATTGATTTGTTATCTTGGCATTAGTTAAAGTATTTACTTTTTTAGGTTGAACAACAGACTTTTCTTTTGTTTGTTCTAGTTTTTTTATTTTTTCTTGTTTAGGCTGTTCGGTTTTTACTTTAGGGAAATCTTGTAAAAATTGTTTTATAGCTATATTAAATTTTTCTTCTTTTGAAGCACTATGTTGTATATGTAAAAAACTCTTAGTATAAATAAAAACAAAAAATAAAGGCAAAAAGAGAAATAAAGTGATAAAAAAGGATTGATTTTTATGATTATTTATAAATGTTTTCATTTTTTTTGCTCTGTTAAAATTTGAAAATTTTCATGATTTTTATTTTTTAAAATATCAATAATTTTTACAAAACTTTCAAATTTTGCTTCTTTATCACTTCTTAACTCTACTAATGTTTTAGAATCTATAGTGTCAAATTTTTCTTTTATTTCTTCTAGGGAGATTGCTTTTCCATCGATATAAAATTTATTTTCTTTATCAATCAAAATGCTCACTTTATCTTTATTTTTATTTATAGAATTTGAATTTTCACTTTGTGGTAGATTGATTTTGATTTCACCATGCGCGATAAAAGTGGATATGCTTAAAACAATGGCTAGCAAAACAAGCATTATGTCTATAAAAGGAATAATGTTTAAACCTTCATTTTTTGGTAATTTAAGCATTTTTATCCTTAAAAATACGATATGCATTACTCAAAGTTGATATTTTTCTAAGCAATCCATTATAAGCCATTAAAGAAGGAATGGCAACTAAAATTCCTAATGCTGTAGCTTTTAAAGCTAGCGATAAACCAATAACAATAGATTTAACATCAATATTCCCACTTGCGCCCATGTCATAAAATGTAATCATAATTCCCACTACAGTTCCCAAAAGTCCTACATAAGGAGCATTAGTGTAAATGATATAAAGCATGGTGAGATTTTCACTAATCGCATCATCAAATTTTTCTTGACATTGATAATCATTTAGCTTAATTTTTCTAAAAAACAAGATACGCTCAATAGTGCACCATATAGCAATAAATGCCATTATTCCTAAAACAATAAATATAATTAAGTCAATGTAAGTTTTTAAAAATTCCATTTTATCCTCGTTTTATTTTTTTTGTGATTATATTGCTAAAAATTAAATTTTTTATTAATAACAATTATCATAATTGATACAATAAATTTATTTTAAATTAATAATTATTATCATAATATTCCAGTTTTGAAAATATATTTACAAGAAAGGAAATAATGAAAAAACATTGTTTATCATTTTGTGTTGCTAGTTTTTTGGTCTGTAATGCTTTATCACAAGAAGTTTTATTAGATAGCTCCATAGTAAGTGCTTCTGGTTTTTCTCAAGATATTAAAGAAGCCCCTGCCACTATAAATGTGATTAGCAAAAAAGATTTAGAAAGTAAGCCTTATAGAGATGTTGCCGAAGCTATTGCTGATATTCCTGGTGTGGATTTATTTGCTAGTAAAGGAAAAACTGGATCTTATAATATTACCATGAGAGGTATTACTGGTTATACTTTAATTTTAATTGATGGGCGCCGTCAAGGGATAGGCGGAGAAGTAGGACCTAATGGTTTTAATGAAATTTCAAATTCATTCCTACCTCCAATTTCTAGCATAGAAAGAATAGAAGTAATCAAAGGACCAATGAGTACTTTATATGGTTCTGAAGCTTTAGGTGGTGTTGTAAATATCATCACAAAAAAAGTAAGTGATAAATGGGAAACATCAGTTAGTCTAGATAGTATTTTTAATGCACATAAAGAATGGGGTAATACTTATGGCACAAGTATATATTCAAGCGGCCCGTTGATGAATGATCGCCTAGGATTAACCTTACGTTTTAGAGAGTTTTATAGGGAACAATCTAATGTTGAATTTAGCAATGGAAGTGGACAAAGAGTGCAAGGCGATCAAGCACAAAGCCCTACAAAAGCTAATAATTTTAATTTAGGAACTAGGTTAAATTACTTAGTAGATGATTATAATACTTTGATATTTGACATTGATTTTTCAAGAAATCATTATGATAACAAAAAAGGTCAACTAGGCACATTAACAAAACCAACAGATAAAAATGATGGCTCTTTAACAGGTGGTTATACAGACACTATGCAAGTGGATAAGTTGGTAACTTATTTAAGTCATGAGGGTGTGTATGAAGATTTTTCGATTACTTCTACTTTGCAGTATAACCGTGTAAGTAACTATGGGCGTGAGGTGGTTGGCCAAGCAAATCAGCCATTTTTAGGGCAAAATAGAGATATAGTTGCTGAAGATATTATTTTAGATACAAGATCAGTTATTCCTTTAGGCCAAAGTCATATTTTAAGCGTGGGTGGTGAATATAGACTTGAAAAAATGCAAGATAAAATCGCTAATCCAACGAATTTTGATCAATATTTATTAGCTTTTTTTGCAGAAGATGAATATAGTATAAGAGATGATTTGAGATTTACTTTTGGCGCAAGGTATAATCATCATGAAATTTTTGGAAATAATATTTCACCAAGAGCTTATTTGGTTTATAATCCTACTAGCGAACTCACTTTAAAAGGTGGTGTTTCAACGGGCTTTAGAACTCCATATGCTAATAGATTGATAGCTGGTGCTTATAATTATAGCGGACAAGGTAAATACCCTATGTATGGAAATCCAAATCTAAAAGAAGAAACATCGCTTAATTATGAATTAGCTGCCGTTTATAATAATGATTTATTTTATATTTCAGCAACTGGCTTTTTAACCAATTTCAAAGATAAAATTTCTAGTCAAAAATTCGACAAAGATAGCATGATTTCGGGTATTGGAAAATGTGAAGCTGATACATGTTATCAAGCGATTAATCATGGTAAGGTTGAATATAAGGGTATAGAGCTTGGAGCGGGGATCACTCCTTTAGAGCATTTAAATTTAGATTTAGCTTACACTTATCTTGATAGTGAAGTAAAAGATGCACAAGATAAGGCTGTGATAGGAAAGCCAGAAATTGATAGTTTAAAACACAATATCATGTTAAAAGCAAGTTATAACATCTTTAATAAATTTACTCCATGGGTAAAAGGTGAGTGGCAAATAGATCGTTATATGGGTGATACAAATATTAATAGAGAATACTATCAAGATGTCTTTTTAGCTTCTATGGGCGTGCGTTATTATATCAATAAAAAATGGAGTATTAATGCAGCAATTTATAATCTTTTTGATAAAAGTTTTACAAATGACTGGGAATCTTATAAAAACAAAGGTGAAGATACTTGGGTAAATACTTATAATCGTATAGAAGAGGGAAGAAGAATTTATATTTCAATCAATGGTAGTTTTTAATTTTGTATAGTTGGTGAACCAAAGAGTTTACTAAGAGCTTCTTTGGTTTCGTCTTTAGGATCGTATTTTTTAGCATCTTTTTTAAAATTTTCAAAATGCTCATTTAAATTTGGAGTGCTTTTTACTTCTTGTTTTATGGGAGTTTTGAATATATCTTGTAGTTTTTGAGTGTCTATGGTTTCTGTTTTTTGAATTTTGATTTGTGCTTTTTCTCCAAAAAGCTCATGAAGTAATGTTTTGATTAATTTAAAACCATTATTTAAAACCATTCTATCATTATCTTTAGCGTGTGAGCTAATACTTAAAATATCATCTTCAAAAGAAATAAATTGAGTGGTTTTTTTAAAAACTTCAGCTAAATCATAATCTCTTTTATATATTGCTTTTAAGAGATTTTCATAAGGATTAAGTTTTTCTTCTTTAGGAGTTTGTTGAATAGAAGGAATTTCTTGTTGTTTTGGACTTAGCATGCTATCTTGTTTTGAGCTTTTAATAGCCTCATCAATGCTTTTTAAATAAGTTGCTTCAATAAGCATGAAAGCCATAACGCAAAGTACAAAGCTATCATCATCACTAGAATTTAACATAGTCTTAGCGCGTGAAAGAATTCTAAAAAATCTTTCATAAATTAACATAGAAAAAAGATTATTTTTGGCAAAAAATGCTTCTTTTAAAAAAAATATCATCTCATCAATGACATTACTTGCTTCATAATCTTCAAATTCTTTTAAAAACTCAAGAACTTTATCTTTGTCATTAGCTAAAATGGCTTGATAAAATTCTTCAATTTTAGCTGGATCTAAAAAGCCTAGCATTGCAGTGATTTTTTGTGTTTGTATATCATTTTGACAATATACTATGGCTTGATCTAGTAAGGTTAGGGTATCTCTTAAGGAGCCATTTCCACTTCTTGCAATGAGTTTTAAAGCTTCTTTTTCGTAGTTGATATTTTCTTTTTCCAAAATCCACTCAAGATGATTTAAGATATCATGGGTAGAAATTTGCTTAAATCTAAAATGCTGCGTTCTTGAAAGAACTGTGGCAGGAAGTTTTAAGGGATCGGTTGTTGCTAGTATAAATTTTACATAACTTGGTGGCTCTTCTAAGGTCTTAAGCAAGGCATTTGCTGCTTGTGGGGTAAGCATATGTACTTCATCGATAATAAAAATTTTAAACCTAGCTAAAGATGGAGCGTATTTGACTTGTTCGATAAGCTCTTGAATGTCTTCTAAGCTTCTATGGCTTGCAGCATCCATTTCTATAATGTCTATATTAGAACCATTAAGTGAAGATAAACATTGAGAGCATTCTCCACAAGGGTTAGCACTTGGTCCCTTTTCGCATACTAAGGCTCTTGAAAAAATTCTTGCACTTGAAGTCTTTCCGCTTCCACGTAATCCTGAAAACAAATAAGCATGTGCTAAGCGATTATTTTCAAGAGCATATTTTAAGCTTGTAGAAACAGTATTTTGCCCTACAAGTTCATTGAAATTTTTTGGTCTGTATTTAACAGCAAGAGCTTGAAGCATTGCTACTCATTCATGATAGATAATAACTCTTCATTGCTTTTGGTTTTTAGCATTTTAGAGTATAAGAATTTTAAAGCCTCTATATCATCCATTTGTGAAATAGCTGATCTAATTGCCCAAATTTTTTGAAGTTTTTCGACACCTTGGAGCAATTCTTCTTTTCTAGTACCCGATTTTATGATGTTAATTGCAGGGTAAATTCTTCTATCTGAAATATTTCTATCAAGAACGATTTCACTATTTCCCGTTCCTTTAAATTCTTCAAAAATTACTTCATCCATTCTTGAGCCTGTTTCTATCAAAGCAGTTGCTATAATGGTTAATGAGCCACCATGCTCTATATTTCTAGCTGCACCAAAAAAGCGTTTTGGTTTATGCAAGGCATTTGCATCAACCCCACCGCTTAAAACCTTACCACTACTTGGCGTAGCGGTATTATAAGCTCTTGCTAATCTTGTAATAGAATCAAGCAGAATAATGACATCTTTACCTGTTTCTACCATCCTTTTTGCTTTTTCTATAACAAGCTCAGCTACTCTAACATGATTATAAGCAGGTAAGTCAAAAGTAGAGCTAAAAACCTCACCTTTAACACATCTTTGCATATCTGTAACTTCTTCAGGGCGCTCATCTACCAAAAGTACAATCAAATGAGCCTCTGGGTGATTTTTAGCAATAGCAGTAGCTAGTTCTTTCATTAGTTCAGTTTTACCAGTTCTTGGAGGTGCTACGATTAAGCTTCTTTGGCCTTTTCCTATAGGGGCAAATAAGTCAAGCATTCTACCTGTTAGTTTTAAAGGATCGTATTCTAATTTGATTTTTTCAGTTGGAAAAATTGGAGTAAGATTGTCAAATAAAGGTCTTTCTCTGGCTTCTTTTAATGGAAGATAATTAATTGCTTCGATTTTTAACAAAGCGTAGTATTTTTCTTGTTCTTTTGGTTCTCTAACTTGACCGGTAACTATATCCCCAACACGCAGAGCAAATTTGCGAATTTGTGAGTTTGATACATAAGCATCATTAACGCTATCGCTTAAATTTGAATCCATGCCACGTAAAAACCCATAGCCTTCAGGTGAAATTTCTAAAATTCCTGTAAAGAGTATAAAACCACCTTTTTTGGTTTGTGCTTTTAGAATTTCAAAAATAAGATCTTGTCTTCTAAATTCTCTTGGATTTTCTATTTCAGCTTCATTGGCAATTTTAACTAAGCTTTCTAGATCAAGCAACTTTAAATCTTCTATCTTATAACCTTCCACCGGAATGTGTGTTCTTTGATGTTGTTTTTTTTCTTTTGTATTTTCCATATATCCTCTAAAATGTAGAAAATGTAGTATTTAATAATGAATAAGAGATTTTATTCAAAAAAATGCTTCTTTGTCAAATTTTTAAAATTATAATATAGCTTTGTAAATAATTTTTAAAATAGTGATTTTAAAAAAATGATAAAATATTGCAAAAATTATCAAAGAAAGTATAAGATGAAATGCAAACACTGCCAATTAAGCTTTAGACAAGATCAAATGATAGAAAAAAATGGAAATTATTTTTGCTGTAAGGGTTGTGAGAGTGTTTATGAGATTTTGCAAGAAAATAATTTGGAAGAATTTTATGAAAAACTTGGCAATCAAACTCTAACTCCTGCGATAATAGAACATAATGTTAAAGATTATGAAAAATACATACAAAAAACCAAAGAGGATTTTAGTGAGATTTTTTTACTTATAGAAGAAATTCATTGTGCTGCTTGTGTTTGGCTTAATGAGAAAATTCTCATTAAAAGCGAAGGAGTGATAGAAGTTGATATTAATTCTATTACTCATAAAGCTAGAATTGTTTTTGATAAAAAAAGCATAAATTTAGCAAAAATTATCCAAAGTATAGAAAGTATAGGTTATAAGGCTAGTGTGTATTTGCCTACAAAGAATGAACAAAGAGCAACTCAAACCAAAAGAGATTTTTATGCAAAATTAATAGTTGCCATAGCTTGTGTGATGAATATCATGTGGATATCTGTAGCCAAGTATGCTGGGTTTTTTAGTGGCATGGAAGCTGATACTAAGGATATTTTGCATTTTGCTGAATTTTTACTTTGTACTCCTGTGCTTTTTTACACAGGCTCGATTTTTTATAAAAATGCCTATTATGCTTTAAAATTTAAAAGTGTTAATATGGACACTTTGGTAATTAGTGGGGCAAGTTTAGCTTATATATATTCAATATGGGCAATGTTTTCAAGAGCTTCGCAAGTGTATTTTGATTCTGTAGCGATGATTATTTGTTTTGTTTTTATAGGAAAGTACTTAGAGCTTTTAAGTAAGAAAAAAGCTCTTGATACGCTTGATCATTTGCGATCGTTTTTAAGTAGTGAAGTAAGGGTTTTAAAAAATGACAAAATAGAAAATATCGATGTAGAAGAAGTGCAAATAGGGGATATTATAGAATTAAAAGAAGGCGATAGGGTTTTAATAGATGGAGTGTGTGTTAGTGGTAATATTAGCTTGGATATGTCTAGTTTAAGTGGAGAGAGTTTACCGCTTGATGTGCAAAAAGATAATATGATTTATTCTGCCTCTTTGGTTTTAAGCGGGAATGCTTTATATAAGGCAAATGCACTTTATAAGGATTCTAAATTAGCTAGGATTATTAATTTGCTCGAAAACTCAAGTTCAAAAAAAGTCAAAATAGAAAAAATGGTACAACAAGTAAGTAAGTATTTTTCACCTATTATCTTAACTTGTGCTTTGTTTTGTTTCGCTTTTACTTTTTTTGTATTAAATTTGGGTTTTGAAGAAGCTATGATACGCATGGTTTCTGTGTTAATCATAGCTTGTCCATGCGCTTTGGCTTTGGCTACTCCTGTGAGTTCTTTAGTGGCAATTAGTGCTGGTTTGAAAGAAAAAATTTTATTTAAAGAAGCAGGTGTTGTGGAGGATTTGAGCAGGTGTAATGTGGCTGTGTTTGATAAAACAGGGGTTTTAACAAAGGCTAGTTTAGAAGTTAAAAAAAGCTTTTTGGATGAAAGGTTAAATAAAAATGAGTTATTACATTTCTTACACCTAACTAACCACCCAGTGGCTAAAAGTATTTTGAAATTTTTAGATGAAAAAATTGATAGTAGAATAGAATTTGAAAAAGTTCAAAATTTTCAAGCAAGAGGTTATAAAGCTTTTTTGGGCAAAGATGAATTTTTGGGAGGAAATGAGAAATTTTTTAAAGAAAATCATATACAAGTACAAGAATTTCAAACTACGCATTTTATATTTGCTAAAAATAAAACTATATTAGCAGTTTTTGAATTAGAAGATAGTATGAGAGAAAGCTCTGAAGAGTTGATTAGATTTATGAAAGAACGTAAAATGCAAATTTATATGTTAAGTGGTGATAATTTATCTGCTGTGAGTAAGGTAGCTGAAAAATTAAAAATAAATAATTTCAAAGCCGCATGTATGCCAGAAGATAAAATGCAAATAATAGCTAATTTAAATCAAACAGGTAAGGTTTTAATGGTAGGAGATGGGGTAAATGATGCTTTAGCACTTTCTTATGCAGGTGTTGGGGTTTCTTTAAAAGAAGGTTCTGAGCTTGCTATGGAAAATAGTGATATTATATTGTTAAAAAATGACCTAAAAAGCTTACAAAAAGCCATACAAATAGCTAAAAAAACTTACCAAATTATTAAGCAAAATTTAGCTTTTTCTTTGCTTTATAATGCTTTGAGTATGCCTTTGGCTTTTTTTGGTTTGATTAATCCTTTAATTGCAGCCTTATCAATGTCTTTTAGTAGTATAATAGTAATTTTAAATGCTTTAAGGATAAAAAAATGAATGGCGTTTTGATGATGATGATAGGTGTTTCTTTAGTTGCTTTATTTTTGGCAATTTGCGCTTTGCTTTGGGGTATAAAGAATAAGCAATTTGATGATGATTATAAATTTACTACTTTAAATGATAGTGAAGATGCTTTAAACGATGCAGTGATTTTAGAAAAAAGAAAAAAAGAAGCCATGGAAAAGAATAAAAAACAGCCATAAAGGCTGTTGAATTATTTTTTCAAGCTTTCGATATAATCTTCAATAGCTTTAAAATCTTCTTCTGTTAAGCCTTTAAGGTTGATTTTCATAATTGCGCCTTGGCCATAAGCATTTCTTTTACCTGCTGCATAATCTTTCATATATTGTAATCTTTCAGCTGCAGTTAGAGAATTTAAAGCAGGAACTTTATTAAGGTAAACTTTATCTGCTTTAGCACCATGACATACTGCACATTTTTTATAAAGTGTAGCACCATCTGCAGCAAAAGCTGAAACGCCAAGACATGCTAAAGCTGATAAAACAAGTAGCTTTTTCATTGTATCACTCCTATATAAATTGAAAATAAAATGTTTTTAATTATAAGATTTTTTTATTTAAAGTCGCTTAAAAATTTTTTTTACTTGATAAATTATAAAAATCTTAATAAAAATACATTATAATTTTTTTATGAAAACAAAGGCATTATTTTTAGATAGAGACGGTGTTATTAATATAGATAAAAAATACGTTCATAAGATTGAAGATTTTGAATTTTGCGATGGTATTTTTGAACTTTGTGACCTTTTTCAAAAGCAAAATTTTGTAATTTTTGTTGCAACTAACCAATCAGGTATTGCAAGGGCTTATTATAATGAAAAAGATTTTGAAATTTTAAGCTCGTATATGCTAGGTGAGTTTTTGAAAAAAGGCATTAAAATAGAAAAAATTTATCACTGCCCGCATTTAGAAAATTGTGAATGTCGTAAGCCAAAACCTGGTATGTTTTTAAAAGCACAAAAAGAATTTAATATAGATTTTTCACAATCTTTTTTTATAGGGGATAATTTAAGTGATATGCAGGCTGGAATTAATGCTGGTATAAAAAATCTATTTTTAATCAATGAAAATTATAATGATGATGAAAATTATAGAGTATTTAAAAATTTAAAAGAACTTTTGCATTATTTAAAGGATAGAAAATGAAAATAGTGATAACGGGTGGAGCGGGCTTTATAGGCTCTGCTCTTGCTTTGGAACTTCAAAATAAGCATGAAGTCTTAATTGTGGATAAAATGCGCTCAAGCGCTACTTTTGAAAATGGAAATTTAGAAAGTTTTGGTCATTTTAAAAATATTTTAGATTTTGAAGGTGAGCTTTATGTGGGTGATATTAACGATGAAAAAACTTTAAAAGTTATAAAAGCTTTTAAACCTGATGTAATTTTTCATAAAGCTGCAATTTCAGATACAACTGTTTATGATCAAAGCAAAGTTTTAAAGACTAATTTAAACACTTTTAAAGATTTTATAGAACTTGTCTTAGAGCTTAATGCAAAATTAATTTATGCAAGTTCAGCTTCAGTTTATGGAGATGCTCCAAGCCCACAAACTGTAAATTTAAGCGAAGCCCCTAAAAATCCTTATGCATTTTCAAAATTAATGATGGATAAATTAGCAAAAAAACACTTTGATAAAATGCATATAGTTGGGCTTAGATATTTTAATGTATATGGCAAGGGAGAATTTTTTAAAAATACCACTGCTTCTATGATTTTGCAATTTGGACATCAAATTTTAGCGGGTAAAAGTCCACGTTTGTTTGAAGGAAGTGATCGAATTTATCGTGATTTTGTATATATTAAAGATGTTGTGAGTGCAAATTTACAAGCTTTAGAAGCAAAAAGTGGAATTTATAATGTAGCCACAGGCAAAGCAAGAACTTTTCAAGATATAGTAGATATTTTACAAAAAGAATTAAATACTAATTATCCTTGTGAATATATTCCTAATCCTTATAAAAATGCTTATCAATTCCATACCCAAGCAAAATTAGATGAGAGTTTTTCATATAAAGCTAAATTTAGTCTTGAAGAGGGTATAAAAGATTATTTAGATGAGATTAAAAGGCTTTATGAAAAGGAAGTAAATGCTTGATTTTTTAAGTTCTAAAAAGCCAAAAATTTTAGTTGTTGGGGATTTTATGGTGGATCATTATATATGGTGTGATTGCACTAGAATTTCTCCAGAAGCTCCTGTAATGGTGATGAAATCACAAAAAGAAGATAAAAGACTAGGTGGAGCTGGTAATGTATATGCGAATTTAAAAAGTCTTGGTGCTGAGGTTTTTGCTCTAGGGCTTGTGGGTGATGATGAGAGTGGGAGATTTTTAAAAGAGAATTTAAATGCAAAATTATTAGTAGAAAAAGGTAGAAAAACCCCTCTTAAGAGTAGGGTTTTATCACATTCTCAGCAGGTTTTAAGACTTGATGATGAGAATGATTTTGATACTAAATTAGAAGATGAAATTATCAAAGAGTATAAAAAAATCGCAAAAGATTATGATGCAATTATTTTGAGTGATTATGCTAAAGGAGTTTTAACTTCAAAAGTTACAAAGGCTATGATAGGGTATGCAAATACTTTAAATTTACCTATTTTGATTGATCCAAAAGGAAGTGATTTTAGCAAATATCAAAATGCAACCTTGCTAACTCCAAATAAAAAAGAAGCTACTTTGGCCTTAGGGCTAGAAAAAATAGATAATTTAGAAAAAGCTTTAAAAAAATTAAAAGATGATTTAAATCTAACTTATTCTATTATAACTTTATCTGAAGAAGGAATAGCACTTTTTGATGAAAAATTACACATTATTCCTGCAAAAGCTTTAGAAGTTTATGATGTAACAGGAGCTGGAGATAGTGTTATAGCTATGCTTGCTTATGCTTTGGCTTTAAAAGTTGATATTGTAAAAGCATGTGAGTTAGCAAATGATGCAGCAGCTGTTGTGGTGGCAAAAGTGGGAAGCGTGAGTGTAAGTTTAGAAGAGATTAAAAATCTAAAAAAAGCTTCTTTTGAAGATAAAATTAAAAGCAAAGAAGAGCTTGTAAAATTGCTACAAGATCAAAAAGTAGTTTTTACCAATGGGTGTTTTGATATTATGCATTATGGTCATATAAAATATCTTGAAAAAGCTAAAAAATTAGGAGATATCTTAGTTGTAGGTTTAAATTCAGATGAAAGCGTAAAAAGACTAAAAGGAAACTCAAGACCTATAAATTTAGAATTCCAACGTGCATGTATGCTTGCGAGCATGTATTTTGTAGATTATGTAGTGATTTTTGATGAGGATACTCCTTATGAATTGATAGAGTTTTTAAAACCTGATGTGCTAGTTAAAGGAGCTGATTATAAAGACAAAGAGGTAGTGGGTTCAAATTTAGTAAAAAAAGTAGAATTGATCGACTTTGAAGATGGATTTAGCACTACCAATATAATTAATAGGATTGCAAATGATAAATAAAATCGAAAAGGAATTTATTCAACATCAAAAAACCTTGGAGGAAAGTTTGAAATTAAAAGAGCAAATTGTCGCAGTTGCTCAAGAGTTAAAAGTATGTTTGAAAAATGGAAGGAAAATTTTAATTTGCGGAAATGGTGGAAGCGCTGCAGATAGCCAACATTTTGCAGCTGAACTTAGTGGAAGATATAAAAAAGAAAGAAAGGCTTTAGCTGCTATTGCCCTAAGTACTGATACTTCTGCTTTAAGCGCTATAGGAAATGACTATGGTTTTGAATTTGTTTTTTCAAGACAAGTTGAAGCTTTAGCTAGTGATAATGATGTATTGATTGGAATTTCTACTAGTGGAAAAAGTCCAAATGTGATCAAAGCTTTTGAAAAGGCCAAAGAAATTGGTGCTAAATGTATAGGACTCAGTGGAAAGGGCGGTGGAGTGATGAATGAATTATGCGAGCATAATATAGTTATTCCAAGCGATGATACAGCTAGAATTCAAGAAATGCATATTTTAATTATACATTGTTTATGTGATTTGATAGAAGAAGAATATTAAGTTTGGGTTATTTTCCCAAACTTAAATAATATTCAATTTGATCTTTTTGTAAAATTCTAATTAAATTTGTACTTCCTGCAACACCTACTGGAAATCCTGCGGTAAGAGTGTAAACCCCATCTTTTTTCATAAGACCTTTTTCGACTCCAAGTTTTACAGAATTGCTTAAAAGTTCTGTTAAATTTTCATGTTTTTCTATTAATATAGCAGGTTGAACTCCCCAAACTATACTTAAAAAATTTAAAGCTTTTTTAGAATGAGTGATAGCTATGATATCCATTTTTGGACGATATCTTGCTGTTTTAACCGCAGAAGCGCCACTACTTGTGATGGTAAAAATTGCATTTGCATTTAAATCAGTTGCTAGTTGTGTGCTTGATTTAGCAATGATATCGGTTTCATTGAAACATTTAAAGCTTTCAAATTTTTCATAAGGATAGTTTTTTTCTGTTTCAATGATAGTTTGAGTCATAATATCAACTGCATTTGCTGGATCAATCCCCACTGCACTTTCTTCACTAAGCATAACCGCATCAGTGCCATCAAGCACAGCATTAGCAACATCTGAAATTTCAGCTCTTGTGGCAGTTTTGGATTTTGCAAGTGAAAAAAGCATTTGAGTAGCAGTGATGACAGGTTTATTGGCTTCATTAGCCTTTTTAATGATAAGTTTTTGTATATTTGGCACTCTATAATAAGGCACTTCAATGCCCAAATCCCCTCTTGCTACCATTATACCATCACTGCTATTTATAATTTCATCGATATTTTCAACCGCATCAAATTTTTCTATTTTTGCAAAAATAGCTATCTTAGCATTATTTTCATCGAGTATTTTTTTAACTTCATCAATATCGTGAGCATTTTGCACAAAAGATATGGCCAAAAAATCTACATCGTTTTTAATGCCCCATGCGAGATCGTCTTTATCTTTTTGAGTGATAACATCAATATTAATTTTTGTATTTGGAAAATTAATTCCCTTGTTTGAGTTAAGCACCCCGCTATTTTCTACTTGGGTTTGGATAAAATCTTTTTCAACTTGCACTACTTTGGTTTTGATGGAACCATCGCAAAGATAGATGTATTCTCCTGCCTTTAGCATAGAAAGAATTTCAGGATGATTAATACAGACTTTATAATGCTCATTAGAAAGTTTTTCTCCTTCAAAAGTATCCTTGTAAAAGTCTAGTCTATCTCCATTTTTTAATTCAAAAGCTTCTAGAATTTTTAAAGTTCTAATTTTTGGCCCACTAATGTCTTGTAAAATTCCAATTCTTGCATTAAGTTCAGCTGCAACTTTTCTAATGGTAGCTAGATTTTGACTATGATACTCATGGGTTCCATGTGAAAAGTTTAAACGAAAAACATTCACTCCATTAATAATCATTTGTCTTATTGTAGCTTCATTTTCGCTTGCTGGTCCAATCGTTGCAACTATTTTTGTTTTTTTTAACATTTCTTATCCTTTTTATAGTAGTTCGCTAATAAATAAATCCTCATTAAAATTAGCACCCAAGTATTGACAAATAAGTTTTGCATCTCTATAACCATTACCAAGACAACTTGTAGCACCTGGGCTTGGGGTCATGTTGAAAATGATACCTGGAATTTCAGTAATGCTTGCCTCTCCAAGCATTAATTCTCCTGTCTTTTTATCAAGTACTTGAGGGCGTACTCCGCCAAAATTTTTAGCATAGTATATATCATCTGTTTTTAAGCTAGGAACTATTTTTCTTGCATCTTTTACAAAAAGTCTTTTATTAATGTAAGGAATTTCAAACAAATAATTATAAAGAATATAATTTCTAATAGTAGAATCCTTAAAAAGATTAAGGCAAATTTTGACTACATTCATGTCTAAGTTAAGTGTTTTGAAAAATTCAGGTAATGATTTAAAACCATGGTATCTTTCTAGCATAGGAATAACTAAAGCAGTAGGACCAAAGCGCGTATTCATATTAGCTAATAAATCAGGATCACCATGTAGCGCAGCAAATGGGAGTTTTGGATTTTGTACCATATATACTTTACCATTTAAAATTTTTCTTTTTGCCATGTAAAAACTTCCTGCAACAGGAAAACAAGATTTGTCTAAACCTATACCCATTTTATGTGCTAAAAATAAGGAGTGTGCACCTGCATTTACTACAATTGATTTTGCACTATATTCTTTAAAATCTTTTGTTTTTATATAAAAAATATCATCTTTTTTTTCTATAAAAACAACTTCTTGATTATAAGCTACATGAGTGTTTTTTCCTTGTTTACAAGCTTGCTCTATGAGGTTTTGACTCATTAATCCAAAATCTACTGTGGTATAAATTTCACCTTCCTCTACACCCATAGCTACTATATTATCTGCTCTATCATTGATACCATCTTCACCTAAGACAACATTAGGTTCTATTTGCTTGATATCGTTTTTGGTGTAAAATTTAATGTAAGGATATAATTCTTTAAATTCCTCATGTCTATTTTTCATATACTCGCATTCTTTGTCTCCAACCGCAAGTGCAAGTTTTTGATGTGAGTGCATAAATTTGTTTTGAGCATTTTGTAAAAGTCCATATTTTACAATCATATCTGCTGTTTTTTTGACTTTTCTTGCTTTTTCTAGAGTATAGTTTGTTTCTATATCGCCACAGTGGATGGTTTGAGAATTGCTTGTGCTATGACTGTTTAAAGTTGCAGCATTATTGTATTTTTCTAATAAAGCAATATTTTGAATATTTGTATATCTAGCTAGTTCGTAAAATACTGCAGCACCAGAAATCCCACCGCCTATTACTACGGTATCAAAATGTTTTTGATCCATTGTTGTTTTTCCTTTTGTGTGTTTACTTTTGCTAATGATATCAAAATATAGTTGTTTTGAGTTTAAATAAAGCTTATAAATTAAAGTGTAGAGATATAGAAATAAATTTTAAAGTATAAAATTTTCACAAACAGCTTTTTTCATACCTCTAAAAATTAAAAATTTATCATAAATAGCATAGTCGAAAAAATTTGCAAGAAATTGCCCATCGCCGCCTGTAAAATATAATTTTTTATCATATGCACTATCTTTTATAAGCAAATATATGCTTTTAAAGACACCATAACTCAAAGCATCGATAGTTCTTTGAGGAAAAGCATCGAAATTAATCTGAGTGTTTAGTTCGCACTTTAAACGAGAAGAAATATTAGAAAAAGATTTTTTATAGCTTTCAATACCAGGAAGAATAAAACCACCAAGATGAATAGAATTAGAGATAATATCTACAGTGATTGCAGATCCTGCATCGACTACAACACCATCTTCTATAGTATAACACGCTGCTACTCTATCAACACCTAAATTATTATAAATGGTATCAAAATTAAAATATGGAGCAAGATTAATAAATAAAGGATTTTGTTTTAATCTTTGCTCTAAATTTGGATTAACATTAATATAAAATACTTTCTGTGTTGGCTCATATTGTAAAAACTGTTCTATACCCATAGAATGAAATTTTTGCTCATTTAGAAAACTTGCGGTTGTATTGCCAATATCACATAAAAGCATAGCTTTTAATCCCTTTGGTAGTTAAATATTCTTTTGCTTTTGAGCAAATTAAAGCTTGATGCAAAATAAAGTAATTTTGAAAATTTAAGTTTAGAGTTTGGCTTATATTTTGAAAAATATCTTCAAAATCTAAACTTTCTTTTATTAAAATTTTACTTTTTGCAAAAGAAAATAAAATTAAACAACACTGTTTATTTGTATTCTCTCCATATATACAAATTAATTTTTTCTTTTTACTAAAAGCATGGATATCTAAGGATTTAGTATTTTTTAAAACAATCCCATATTTTATAAGAATATCACTAAGCTCTTGATTCATTTTAGTTTAATTGTAAAAATTTATTTTGAAAGAAAAATTTGCCATTAGTCATAAAACTTTTTTTATCAACGGCTTCACTTAGTTTATATACTGTATAATCTTTCAAATTTGTATTTAGCTTGATCAAATAACCTGTTTTTTCAAAAATATACAAAGAGTTGTTATACAAGGTGCTTTTAGAAAACAGAGCAAACTGAAATTTTATTTCATCGATTTTTCTAAGATTGTAATCATTTTTAAGAATTCTTCCATCTTTTGTAAGTATGAAAATTTCATTATCATTGGTATTTACTTCTTTAATATTTTCATTTAAATATAAGGTTCTATTTGGAGTAACAACGATGATTTTTTGTGCTGTTGCAGCCACCATGGTATCGTTTTTTACATGAAGGTAGATGATGTTGTTAAAAAACTCTTCACTGCTTACTAAAATTTCTTTACTAACTTTTAATGTGCTTTTGTTAAGTATGGCTAATTTTCCATTAAGCATAGGATATATGATAATAGTATTTAAAAAATAAGGATTAGCATAACGACTGTCTTGAGCATAAGCTGTGCCTAAATTTTGAAGCATTTTAATACCAAGATTTTTATTTGCATATACTAAGGTATTGCTAGCTAAAACCAAGGCTATATCATCTCCATCTATACTTGCACTTACTACGCTTTCATTGAATTTATGAGAAAATAATTCATCACCTTGTAAATTTAAAATTTTAAAGTTTCCGTTATCATCACCAATAAGAACTTCTTCTTGTTGCATATTTAAAATATGATAATTTTTATCTAGTTTAAAATTAATAATATTCCCCATGGTATCAATAAAGGAATTGCTATTTAATTGTGCTATATTGTTATTGAAATTGATAATCTTACCATTAATATTATGTGAGTTATAAGGAAGTTGTTCTGTTTGTGTTGGTTGATAATACTCTCTTTTTGTGCCACAAGCACTAAAAAATATTAAAGTTATAATAAATAAATAAAGGTGCTTCATTTTATTCCTTGGTAATGTTTTAAACTTGTAATAATTTGCCATAAAGGTGAATTTATAGGTATTTTATTAAATTCTATATCTGCATTTTTAAAATCATTTTGTTTTAGAAATTCAAAACCTGTTAGCAAGGTATTATAATCTTTTAAAAATTCTGACTTTTGATTATTTTGAGCAAGTACTATTTGTTTTAACAAAGGATCTATATCAAGACTTAAAGTTTTATTAAGATCTTGACTGTTTTGATTCATCATGAATATGGTGTATAAATTTGCATTTTTTTGTTTTAATTCTTCGAGTAGCTTTTGATCTGAAGGATTTTTTAATAAGTTATTAAAAATTATATTGCTTTCTTGAATATTAGTTTCTTGTTTTAAATTATAAAAATAACTACCACCAAAATATGCAATTAAAAGCATAATAATTGTAATGAAATAGTATTTGTATTTTTTTATAAAGCGCTCAGATTTGATAAAATTTTCCATCATTTGCTCTTGAGAGCTTAATTCTTCTTGGACTGCTTTTAAGTTTTCTTTTAAAGCCATATTTTCCCTTTTTTAGAAAGAATAAATATTATTTATTGTTTTAAGTCTATAATTGTAACATATAAAAATGAAAAAATAAATAATTTTATGTTATAATTTTTAATCTAAAAAAGAGTTTTCTTGGATATAAATTAAAAATTAAGGTAAATCATGCAAATTGATGATAAGTTATTGACTAAACTTGAAAAGCTAAGTGCTTTAAAAATTGCCGATGAGAAAAGACAAGAATTAGAAGAGCAATTAAGTCAAATTGTTAATTTTGTAGAAAAACTAGATGAATTAAAACTTGATGATGTGGAAGCTATGACTAGTACTACAAAAGGTGGAACACCATTTAGACTAGATGAAAGTATAAAATCTGAAGTATTTGATGTAATTAGCAAGCATGCTCCAAATTCTCAAGAGGGATTTTTTATAGTTCCTAAAATAATTGAATAAAATATTTGGAGTTTAGCGTAGATGGAAAATTTTTCGTGGTTTGATGTATTTGTTTTGGGCTTAACTGTGATTTTGGGCTTAAAAGGCTTGGTAAGTGGCTTGTTTAAGGAAATTTTTGGTTTATTAGGCATAGTTGGTGGAGTTTTACTTGCTTCAAGATATGCTAAAGAAATGGCAGAAATTATTAATAATAATTTTTATGCAATTGAAAATGAAAATCTCGCAATTTTTGCGGGATTTTTAGTTCTATTGATTGTGATATGGATAGCTTGTATGGCTTTGGGAAATATATTATCAAAAATGTTTAGTATGAGTGGTCTTGGTTTTATAGATCGTATTGGTGGATTTTTATTTGGTAGTGCTAAAATATTTTTGATTTTTGCAATTTTGGTAGCTTGTATTAATAATATAGAATTTTTAAATTCAAGCTTGGAAAAATATGCTAAAAATAGTTATACGTTGGATTTACTCAAGCAAACAGGTGAATATATAATGAATACGGATTTTACTCAAAATGGTTTAGATAAAATACAAGAACAAATTATAGATTCTAATATAAGTCTAAATTCGGAGGTAAATAATGCAAATTGAAAATATAGAATATGATGTTTTGCTTGAGTGTTTTAAAAAAACACTTAAAGACAATGGTTTAAAATACACTAAACAAAGAGAAGTGCTTTTGAAAACCTTATATAATAGTGATATGCATTATACCCCAGAAAGTTTATATGTAGAAATTAAGCAAAAAAATCCTGAACTAAATGTAGGCATTGCAACAGTTTATAGAACTTTAAATTTATTAGAAGAATCGGGTATGGCTACTTCTATATCTTTTGGTGCCTCAGGGAAGAAATTTGAACTTGCAAATAAACCTCACCATGATCATTTAATATGTAAAAGTTGTGGAGAGATTGTAGAATTTGAAAATCCTATTATTGAGCAACAACAAATGTTAATCGCAAAAGAATATAATTTTAAATTAACAGGACATTTAATGCAACTTTATGGTCTATGTCCACAATGCAGTAAAAAATAAAGGTATATTTAATGTTTGATAATATTCTAGAGCAACAAAAAATTCAAAAAGCGCAAGAATTAAAAGAATTAGGGATCAACCCTTATCCGCACTTTTTAAAAAAAGAAATGAGTATAAGTGAATATAAAAGTAAATTTGCTTACATTAAAGATATGGAAAATCAGCGCGATGAAAATGTTCATGGAGTATTAGCAGGAAGATTAAAGCTTCTTAGGATAGCTGGTAAATCAGTGTTTGCTAATATAGAAGATGAGCAAGATAATCTGCAAATTTATTTTAATCAAAATATTTTAGGGGAAGAATACTTTGCCATTTTAAAAAAATATCTTGAAGTAGGCGATATTGTTTTGGTTAAAGGGTTTCCTTTTATGACAAAAACAGGAGAATTCAGTCTTCATGCGGAGCAAATTCAAATAGCTACAAAAGCCATAGTGCCTTTACCAGAAAAATATCATGGGTTGACAGATATTGAGCAAAGGTATAGAAAAAGATATCTTGATATGATTATGAATAGTGAGGTGAGAAAAGATTTTATTTTACGTTCTAAAATCGTTTCTTATATTAGATCTTTTTTTGATAATAAAGGGTTTTTGGAAGTTGAAACTCCTATGATGCATCCTATTGCAGGGGGAGCAAATGCAAAACCTTTTGTGACTTATCATAATGCTTTGGGTGTGGAAAGATTTTTAAGAATTGCCCCAGAATTATATCTAAAGCGTTTGATTGTAGGCGGTTTCGAGGCGGTTTATGAGATTAATAGATGTTTTAGAAATGAAGGGATGGATTTAACGCACAATCCTGAATTTACTACAATCGAGTTTTATTGGGCTTATCATAATTACCATGATTTAATGGATTTAACAGAAGAGCTTTTTGCTATGCTTTTAGATAAGTTAAATTTAGATAAAAAACTTGAATTTGATGAAAAAATAATTGATTTTTCTAAGCCATTTGAAAGAATTACTTATAAAGATGCATTAAAAAAATATGGTGGTTTAGACGATGAGCTTATTAGCAATAAAGAATTAATTTTAGAAAAGCTAAAAAAAGACGGCTTTGAAGCTAATGAAAAATTAGAATTAGGTCGTTTACAAGCTGAACTTTTTGATAATTATGTTGAAGATAAATTGATTGATCCTACTTTTGTGATAGATTTTCCTATTTCTATAAGTCCTTTATCTAGAAGAAGTGATAAAGATAAAGATATTGCTGAAAGATTTGAGTTGTTTATCGCAGGTAGAGAAATTGCTAATGGATTTAATGAGCTTAATGATCCACTAGATCAATATGAAAGATTTTTAAAGCAAATTGAAGCAAAAAATGCAGGCGATGAAGAAGCATGTGAAATGGATGAAGATTTTGTTAATGCACTAGGTTATGCTATGGCGCCAACTGCAGGTCAAGGCATAGGAATAGATAGATTAGTTATGCTTTTAATTAATAAAAAATCAATTCGTGATGTAGTGCTTTTCCCAGCTATGAGACCACTTAAAAATGAGGTAAAAGGAGAGTAAATGTTGGAAAATTTTGATAAAGAAATTTTTGATTTAACCCAAAAGGAGCTAGCAAGACAATGTGATGGTCTTGAAATGATAGCAAGTGAAAATTTTACCATACCAGAAGTAATGGAGGTTATGGGAAGTATTTTAACAAATAAATACGCAGAAGGCTATCCTGGTAAAAGATATTATAGTGGATGCGAATTTGTAGATGAGATTGAAACGATTGCTATAGAAAGATGTAAAAAACTTTTTAATTGTAATTTTGCCAATGTACAACCTAGTTCAGGTTCACAAGCAAATCAAGGTGTGTATATGGCATTATTAAATCCTGGTGATAGAATTTTGGGTATGGATTTAAGCCATGGAGGACACTTAACTCATGGTTCTAAAGTAAGTTCTTCTGGAAAAGTTTATGAAAGCTTTTTTTATGGAGTTGAGCTTGATGGAAGAATTAATTATGATAAAGTTAGAGAGATAGCAAAAGAAGTTAAGCCAAAACTTATTGTTTGTGGTGCTAGTGCTTATCCTAGAGTGATTGATTTTGTTAAATTTAGAGAAATAGCAGATGAGGTTGGTGCGTACTTATTTGCTGATATTGCACATATTGCAGGTTTGGTTGTAGCAGGTGAGCATCCTAGCCCATTCCCTTATGCTCATGTTGTAAGTTCTACTACACATAAAACTTTAAGAGGTCCAAGAGGCGGGATTATTATGTGTAATGATGAAGAAATTGCCAAAAAAATCAATTCTGCAATTTTCCCAGGTATTCAAGGTGGTCCACTAATGCATGTAATTGCTGCTAAGGCAGTTGGGTTTAAATACAATTTAAGCGATGAGTGGAAAATTTATGCTAAACAAATCATTAAAAATACTGCTACTTTGGCACAAGTTTTAATAGATAGAAAATATGATTTAGTTAGCGGTGGTACTGATAATCATTTGATTTTATTAAGTTTTTTAAATAAAGAATTTAGCGGTAAAGATGCAGATTTAGCACTAGAAAGAGCAGGTATTACAGCTAATAAAAATACTGTTCCAAGTGAAACTAGAAGCCCTTTTGTGACGAGTGGTTTAAGACTTGGAACAGCGGCTTTAACAGCAAGAGGCTTTAAAGAAGAGCAAATTGCTATTGTTGCAAATTATATAGCTGATATTTTAGATGATATACAAAATACTAAATTACAAGAGGAAATCAAGGTTAAACTAAAGGATTTAGCAAGTAATTTTATTATTTACGAAAGGGCTTTATTTTGATTACAACAATGGATTTAGCTTTAATTAAAATGGTTACGAGCCATTATTATATAAAGCGTGATACTATAGTAAATAAATATGAATACAAGGGTAGAATTTTCTTTGATAAATTTGAGAAAGTCAATGCTCCATTAACTGCTAGTGTTATACAAGAGCATATGGAAAAAAAGATAATCGTGGCGCATTCTTTGATCAATAGTTTTGATAAGGTTGAAAATATTGTATTTGATTATAATGGTTTTAATGCGGAACGTTTTTGGCATAGAGCACAACTTGTTTTAAGAGAAGAAGGTTTTATTAATTTTACCGCTTATAGAACAAGAACTAATAATCACTTGCATTTATATATCCATAAAGGGCATACAACCTTTAACGAGGCTTGTTCTTTGGGCTCAAAGTTATCTTTACTTTTTTCCCAAAAAATGCCTGTAGAGTGGAAAGTTTTTCCTAGTATGGACATACCTAAAGAATTTAATATCTTAACCTTACCTTATGAAGTTTATCAAAAAGAACGTGGTGCTTCTTGGTCTAAACATATGTAATTTTTTGAAAGGATAAAAAATGGAAGAAAATAACAAAAATGAATTTGATGATATTATTTTGCAAAAAAGCAATAAAAGCGAAAAGCTTAAAAAAATTTTACTTAGATCGATTATTTTAATCATTGTATTTTTGGTTGTTATGATAGCAATGAAGCTAATCAATGATCCAGGTGAAGAAAAAACATTGCAAATGCCATCAGAGCCTCAAGAGCAAGCTGCTTATGAAAATAATTTTAATTCTTTACCTATTACAGATAACACCAAAGAAGAAGATGAATTTGAAGCTTTAGCTAGAAAATTAAAAGAAGAAAGCTCTTTGGCTGATACAAATACTACTATAGAGGAAAAGCAAGAAATTCTAAGTAATAGTGTTTTAGATCAAATTGCTACAGTAGAATCAAAAGAAGAGCCAGTTAAGGTGGAAGAAAAACAAGAAGAGATTAAGCCTGTAGAAAAATCCATAGAAAAACCAATTCAAAAACCTTCTGAAAAACCAAAAGCTCCTGAGCAAAGTAATACAAATGAATTGTTTGAGAGTATAAAAACCCCAAGTGTTCAAACGCAACTTCCTGTAGGTGCTTATATTCAAGTTTTTTCTTTAAATAGTTTAGATCCTAAGTCAAAAGAATTAAATATACTTAAGGAAAATGGATATGATTATAAAATTTACAAAACAATAGTAAATGGCAAAGAATTAACAAAAGTTTTAGTTGGGCCTTATAAAGAAAGTGAACTAAAGGCTGAGTTAGAAAAAGTACGCTCTAAAATAGCAAAAGGTGCTTTTACATTTAGAGTAAAATGAAAACTTTTGCAGTTATAGGCGATCCTATTATGCATTCTAAATCTCCAAGAATGCATAATAATGCCTTGCAAGCTCTCAAAAAAGATGCAGTTTATACAAGATATCATTTAACAGATAAAACAAAATTAAAAGAAATTGTTCAAAAATTTGATGGTGTTAATATTACCATACCTTTTAAAGAAGTAGCTTGTGAAATAGCTGATTTCAAAGATGAAAGTGTTATGCATATAGGCTCTGCTAATACTTTGCTAAATAAAAATAACAAAATTTATGCTTACAATACAGATTATCTAGGATTTTTAAAAGCGATTGAGGGTTTTTCTCTTATCAAAAATGCTTTGATTTTGGGTGCTGGGGGTACAGCTAAAGCTTTAGCTTATGCTTTAAAATCTAGAAATATTGAAGTTACAATAACAAACCGCTCTAGTGTTAGATTTGAAAATTTAACCGGTTATCCATGTTTTTTATATGATCAACTTGATTTAAGTAAAAAATTTGATTTGATTATTAATACAACTAGCGCAGGTTTAAATGATGAAAAATTACCTTGTCAAGAAGAGATTTTAAAAGGTTTTTTTCAACAAGCCAAATATGCTTTTGATGTGATTTATGGTAAAAATACACCTTTTTTAAAATTAGCAAGAGAAAATGGCTTGACAATAAAAGATGGTGCACAAATGCTTTTATGGCAAGGTGTTTTTGCTTTTGAGTTATTTTTAGAGTGTCAAAAAACAGAAGAAATTTATAAAGCCATGGAGATGGCTTTAAAACTTCTTTAGTGACTAAACCAAGATTTTATTTTATCAAACAAGCTTTCTTGTTCTATAAAAGCTTCTTCATCTGCTAAACCAAAGCTTTTTTCAAGTTGTAATAGTAGATTTTTTTGTTCATCAGTAAGTGTTTTTGGAAACTTTATTTCAATTTGTACAATATGCGAGCCTAATTTTCCATTATGAATATTTTTAACACCTTCGTTAGCTAATTCAAATTTTTGTTTATCTTTTGCACCTACTGGAAGCTTAAGATTGGCCTCTCCTCTTATGGTAGAAACTTTAATAGTCTTTCCTAGAGCAGCTTGGGTAAAAAATACAGGTACTATGGTATAGATATCATCATCATGTCTGATAAATTTATCATCATCTTCTACGATGATTTTGATATATAAATCACCTCTTTGAGAAGAATTTGGAAGCTCATTGGCTTTGTTTTGCACTCTAAGGCTCATACCGCTATCTATACCTTCTGGTATATCAAGCTCTATACGATCTTTAATTTCTTCATAACCATTACCATGGCATATTTTACATTTATCTTTGATAATTTGACCACTTCCTTTGCAATGATCACAAGTTTGCACAAAAGTCATAAAACCTTGTCTAACACCAACTTGCCCTTTTCCTCCGCAATGAGAACAAGTATCTAATTTTCCATTTTCCGAGCCACTTCCTTTGCAGGATTTGCAAAAGCTTTTATAGGTAAAATCGATCACCTTTTTGCAACCAAAAACAGCTTCTTTAAAGCTAATTTTTGTTGTTATTTTTAAATCATGAGGATATTTATTTCCTTTTTCTTTTTTGCGTGTTGAACTGCTAAAACCAAATCCATCTCCAAAAAAGCTTGAAAATATATCGCCTAAGTCAACATCTCCAAAACCGCTAAAACCGCCTGCTTGTCCTTTAAGCCCTTCTTTTCCATATCTATCATATATACTTCTTTTTTCATCATTACTAAGCACTTCATAGGCTTCGTTGACAAGTTTAAATTTTTCTTCAGCTTCTTTATCTCCTTGGTTTCTATCAGGATGATATTTTAACGCCATTTTTCTATAAGCTTTTTTTATGGTTTCTTTGTCTGATGTTTGAGAAATTTCTAGTATTTCATAATAGTTAAGTTCCACTTTTTTCCTCTCTTGAAAAATTAATATTGTAATTTTAGCAAAAAAATAAATGAATAGTTAAATTATGTGTTATAATATTAAGTTTGTAACATATTTTCACTAAAGGGGTAGAGATGATTAATGTTTTAATGATCGAAGATGATCCAGATTTTGCAGAGTTTTTGGCAGAATATTTGGCCCAGTTTAATATAAAAGTTACTAATTATGAAGATCCTTATTTAGGAATGAGTGCTGGTATAAAAAACTATGATTGTTTAATTCTTGATTTAACTTTACCTGGACTTGATGGTCTTGAAGTTTGTCGTGAAATAAGGGAAAAATATAGTATTCCTATTATTATTTCTTCAGCTAGAAGTGATTTAAGTGATAAAATTGTAGGACTTCAAATAGGTGCGGATGATTATCTACCAAAACCTTATGATCCAAAAGAAATGCATGCAAGAATTATGAGTTTGATTCGTCGTTCAAAACGCGTAAATGAAACTCCTGAGAAAATTATCAATTCAGCATTTAAAATTGATGAAAAAAGACATGAGATTAGTTACAATGACGAAGTTTTGGTTTTAACACCCGCTGAGTATGAAATTTTAAGTTATATGATAAGACAACATGGATTTTCAGTTAGCAGAGAGCAACTTGTATACCACTGTAAGAGTTTAAAAGATAAAGATTCTAAGAGTTTAGATGTAATTATTGGTAGACTTAGAACTAAGATTGGTGATAGCTCGAAAGCACCAAAACACATTTTCTCAGTTAGAGGAATAGGATATAAATTAATAGGATGAAAGTAACTATTAATCTTAAGATCACAGTCCTTTTTGCAACGGCTTTTTTATTTGTTTGTGCCTTGTTTGTGCTTTTGGGTAAGGTTCAGATAGATTCTTATTTGACTAATGAACAAAGCAGACAAAAAGAAATTGTAGAAAAGATAATATATAATTTAGAAAGAAAAGAAGGTTTTTCAGTACATGAGTATCTTCTTTCTAAATCTTTTAAATTAGTTGAAAATGAGCGTAACATAAAACATATTGTTGCCAAAGGTGAAAAAGTACTTAGGATTAATTCCTTACACGGAAGCTTTTCTTCTATTATCTATCATAATCAAATTTTTTTCTATGTAGAGCAACTTAACACAAAACATCTTTATGAGTTAAATGCATCTGCGCGTCTTGAATATTTATTTTTATTGAGTTTCTTTTTTAGCTTGATTTTGATTATATTTTTATATTTTTCAGTATTAAGATCTTTAATGCCTTTAAAAATTTTAAAAAAGAAAATTAAAAATATTAGTGCAGGTAAAATTGAACCTTTATCTGAGTATTCTCAGATTAATGATGAAATTTCTGAAATTTCTTTTGAATTTGATCATGCTATCAATAAAATTCAAGAACTTGTAAAATCAAGACAGTTTTTCTTAAGAATGATTATGCATGAGCTTAAAACACCTATTGGAAAAGGTAGGATAGTTTGTGAAATGCTAGATAATCAAAAGCAAAAAGATCGTTTGGTGGCAATTTTTGAAAGACTTGAATTATTAATAGATGAATTTGGAAAAATTGAAAAAGTTTTATCAAGAAATTGTCAGCTTAATTTGCAAACTTATCATCTGAGTTTGATTTTAGAGCAAGCTGAAGATTATTTAATGAGAGATGATTTTTATCAAAAAGTAAAAATTACTTATAAAGAGGATACTATGATAGTTGCTGATCTAGAACTCTTTTCTTTAATGCTTAAAAATTTAATTGATAATGCTATTAAATACTCAGTTGATAAAGCTTGTGAGATTATATGTTCTGGAGATTATATTATTGTTAGAAATAAGGGAATTCAACTTAAAAAAACTTTTGATTATTATTTAAAACCTTTTGTAAGAGAGTATAATACTCAAGTAGAAGGAATGGGACTAGGGCTTTATATTATTAATAATATTTGCAATCTTCATGGTTATAATCTAACCTATAGTTATGAAGATGGTTATCATACTTTTAAAATTGTTTTTTCAAGGTTGAAATAATTTTGAAAGGCTTAGAAAAATTTAATGAGCTAGTAGCTGCTTTTTCTGCATTGCCTACTATAGGAAAAAAATCTGCTTTAAGGCTTGCATATCATGTTTGTATAAAAGATCCTTTGTTGGGTTCTAAACTTGCTTATCATATTGAAGAATCCATAAGAATGATAAGAAAATGCACACAATGTGGTGCTTTAAGTGAAAATGAATTATGTGAAGTTTGTTCTAATATAGAAAGAAATCGTAATATTATCTGTATAGTTCAAGATTCTAAAGATGTCTTGGTTTTAGAAGATAGCAGAAGTTACGATGGGCTTTATTTTGTACTTGATGATACAAGTGAAGAAAATATTATAAAATTAAGAAGCATGATTGAGCATAATAAAACCACAGAAATATTTTTTGCTTTCACACAAGGCTTAAATTCTGATGCTATTGTTTTTTTTATAGAAGAAAAATTAAAAGATTTAAATTTAAGTTTTTCGCAAATAGCTCAAGGTGTTCCAAGTGGTGTGAGTTTGGAAAATGTTGATTTTATATCTTTGCATAAAGCTATAAATCATAGAACTAAACTTGATTGATATATTGTTTTAACAATGCCAACCATTCATTTTTGTTAATATCATTTAAGATTATATTGGCAAAATCACAGTTTTTAACTCTATCTTTGGAAAAAAGTAAAATGGTATTTTGTGAATTTTTTATTTTATATTCTTGCAAAATTTGACTGATATGTGTAAGATCAAATTTTATAACTTCATAATCAATTAAAATCAATTTGAAATTTAATTGTAATGCTTTTTTAAAATCACTTAAATTATTTACAGCTTGGTTGTTTTGGCAAAATTGATTGGTTATATTTAAAATAAGATCGTTTTCAAAACTAGTAGATTTAAAAATCAAAACATTATGAGAATTTCTTTTTTTGTAAGTTTCTTGTGTGAAATTGGCATTTAAAAAATTAATAATATCTTCAGCACAAATTTTAGTAAAAGTAAAATTTAAAATATCATCAACCTTTTCTTTTGAGATAATAAGGCTAAAATTCTTTTCTTTGTAATCCTTTGTAATTTCACTGTTAATTCCTATATTTGATAATATACATTGCAAAAGAAAATTTTCAATAACATTGTTGTTTATAATACCTGCATGTATATTTTCAAAACAATCATTTGTGGGAATTTTATTGTGGTGGTATTTTTGTAAAATTGGTTTTAGTGTGTATAAATTATCTGTTTGTAAGTAATTTAAACCTTGGATAAGATATTGAAAATCTTTTTGTGTAAGTTGGTTTTGTAGCTTTTGATCTTGTAATTGCTTGTTAGTTAAATCAAATGATAGTTTTAAATTTTCTTTTAATTCTTCCAAAGAATTTGATTTTGGCAAAGAAAGATATTTTTCAATTTCTTGTGTTAAAATTTTATTTTTTTTGATTTTTTGATTTTTTAAGATTATATAAATACACGCAATGATAAAAATCAAAATACTCATAAAAGTATAAATGAAGAATAGTTTTTGATCGATAGGATATAAAAAATAATAATTTAAAAAACATAAAATTAAAGTCAAAAGACTAATAAATAATATCATAAATTTTCCTTGATTAATTTAGCTATTTTTGCATTGGAAAGTGATTTTAATTCATCAAAATTAGCTTTGCTGATCTCATCAAAACTACCATAATAATCTAAAAATTTTTTAATATACCCTTGAGAAATTCCAAGTTGTATTAATCTAGAACTTTGTAAATCTTGTTTTCTTTTTGTTTTTTGATGAAAACTAATTGCAAAGCGATGTGCTTCATCGCGTAATTTTTGCAAAAATTGTAATTTTTTATCATCAGTTGAAAGTTGAATTTTACCTTCTTGGGTATAAATTTTATCTTTCGCACTTCCTTTTGCTCTATAAGCTTTTGTATCCATTTTTTCTTTAGAAATGGCTAAAATATCTACATTTGCCCCAGAACTTTTGATGATGTCATTTGCTAGTTTTAATAAAGCATATCCCCCATCAATTAACCATAAATCAGGTGGGGAATTTTTATCAAATGACATAGCTCTCTTGCTAAGAGTTTGAAGCATTTGATCATAATCATTTTTATAGGATAAATGGTAGTGTCTATAGGAATTTTTATCAAATTTTCCATCTTTATAGGCTACCAAAGCACCGACATTTGCTTCGCCTTGCATATGGGAATTGTCAAAAATTTCTATACAATTAGGATAATTTTGTAAGTTAAAAAATTCTTTTAATTCTTTTAAAAATAAATAATCATCACTTTTTAAGTGTTTTTGTATGTTTATTTTTGCATTTTCTAGCGCAAGTTCGCACAAGGCTTTTTTTTCACCAAGTTTTGGAGTCTTAAGATGAAATTTCCTAGAAAACCTTTCACTAAGTAAATTTTGCAAAAGGTTCATATCTTCAAATTCTTCATGCGTATAAATTCGGGTTGAATTTATTGGGCTATCTTGGGTGTAATTTTCTAATATGTATTGCTTATATACTGCATTTAGGTCAAATTCTTCTTGATGATTTAGGGTTAGCACTTTATGGTTTGAGCTAATTATTCTGCCATTATTTATAACAAAACGCACCATAGAGAGTATATTTACTTCATGGTATATGGCAAAAACATCAAAATCTTCTAATTTTGCAAGGTCTATTTGTATTTTTACGCTTAAATCTTCTATTGTTTTGATTTGATCCCTTATAATAGCTGCTTCTTCGTAGTTTTCGTTTTTTGCATATTCAAGCATTTTATTTTCTAAGTTTTTTGTTAAAGATAAGGGATTTAAAAGAGCTTGAGTGGCCTTTTGGATAATTTTTTCATATTCTTGTTTAGAGATTTTTTCTTCACATGGTCCTTTACAGCGTTTAATTTGATAAAAAAGGCAAAGTTCTTTGCAGGATTTTTTTTGTCTTAGTTCAAATGATAAATACAAAGCATCTAAAAGCTCTTTTGCTCCTTTAAAAAACGGACCAAAATATTTTATTTTGTTTTTTTTGATGATTTTTCTTGTAATTTCAAATCTAGGAAAATCTTCGTTTAAATCTATGTAAATATAAGGGTAGGTTTTATCATCTCTTAATAGTATATTGTATTTTGGATGAAGTTGCTTTATAAAAGAATTTTCTAGTATTAAAGCATCAGCCTCGCTTTTTGTGGTGATAAATTCTAAATGATGTGTTTGGCTAATCATTTTTTGAATTCTTAAGCTATTATTGGGATTTGGGCAAAGATTTGGAGTGAAGTTAAAATAACTTCTAACACGGTTTTTTAAATTCTTGGCCTTACCTACATATAAAAGCTTACCTTGAATATCAAAATACTGATACACACCTGGCAAATTTGGCAAGGTTTTGAGTTCATTTTCAAGCATTTTTTATAAGCTTTCGTAATTCTTCAAATTTATTATATAAAATAGGATTTTCAAAATGATTTTTAAAATTTCCATTAGAAAGCTCTAGATGAGTTTTTTTATGATCAGCAAAAATACTATTTTTAGATATAAAGTTTTTATCGCTAAGTATTTTTATATTTTCTACTTTTGCAAAATTACTCATTGGCCTAGCTAAAGTATAGTTTTTTATGAGACTTTTAATCATTTTTTTGGTATTATCGTGATTAAGCTCCATATACGCAATGTGGTGTTTAACTAAAATAATCAAAGTATTATTTTTTATAAAGAGTTTAGTAATCATTTGTTGGTGATTGTGATTAAACAAATTTAAAAACTCTTTATATTGAAAAAACATTTTTAAAGGTTTATAATGTTTAAAATCAGCAAGCTCGTTGATGATGTAATGACTCGTTTTAATTTTCATTTAATTATTTTAACATTTTTTTTATTAATATTTCTAAATGCATGTGGCTATAAGGATGCTCCATTTTATGAGATAAAAGATAATAATGGCAGTGCAAAAGAGATTAAAAAATTCCAATCTTTGGAGAGTGAAATATGAGTAGAATACTTTTTTTACTTTGTTTTAGTATTAGTTTTTTATTAGCAGGTCAAACTCATGAGTTGAATTTGGCTTTTAGCGCTTTGGGTATAGGTGTTTTAATAATTTTTATATTAGGTTACTATTTTATCGCAGCAGAAGAGAAATATCATATCAATAAAACTAAGCCTGCTTTATTTATAGGAACTTTATCTTTTGTTATCATAGGTATATATATGGTAATGAATGATTTAGATACGCAAATGCTTGAAGAGAGTGTTAATCATCTTATTTTAGAAATTGCACAAATTGTCTTTTTCTTGATAGCCGCTATGACTTTTATAGAAGCTTTGATAGAAAGATCAGTTTTTGAAACTTTAAAATACAAACTTGTAAGCAAGGGTTATACTTATAGAAAGTTATTTTGGCTAACAGGTATTTTAGCTTTTTTTATTTCTCCAATTGCGGACAATCTTACAACAGCTTTGATTTTATCCACTGTGCTTTTAACTATAGATAAACATAATAAAGAATTTTTAATCCCAGGTGCTATAAATATTGTAGTAGCAGCTAATGCCGGTGGAGCTTGGTCGCCTTTTGGTGATATTACTACTTTAATGGTTTGGACAGCAAAAAAAGCCACATTTTTTGAATTTTTTGCTCTTTTTCCTGCTTCTTTTATTGGCTGGTTACTTACTGCTTATTTATTGTCACGTTATGTGCCTAATATTAAGCCAAATTTCCATAAGGATAATTTAGAAAAAGTAGAAATTAAACCAGGCGGTAAAGTTTTTATTGTGCTTGGTTTTTTAACTATAGCTTTAGCAGTATTTATTCATAGTATTTGTGATTTACCTGCAATGTGGGGTATGGTTTTTGGTCTTTCATTGCTTAGCTTATATATGTATTTTTTCAATAGAAAACAAGGTAAAAAAGATTTAAATATTTTTCATTATATGACGCGTATTGAAATGGATACTTTATTATTTTTCTTTGGTATTTTATCTGCAGTAGGTGCTTTGCATTTTGTTGGTTGGCTTGCATATGCTTCTGATCTTTATGCAAAATTTGGAGCTACTAGTATTAATATAGGAGTAGGATTTTTATCCGCTATTGTTGATAATGTTCCGGTTATGAGCGCGGTATTAAAAGCAAATCCAAGTATGGATGATACTCAATGGCTTTTGGTAACTCTTACAGCGGGAATAGGGGGATCTTTGATTAGTTTTGGTTCAGCTGCTGGAGTAGGAGTAATGGGTAAAATGAAAGGAATTTATACTTTTAATGCTCATTTAAAATATGCATGGACGATTTTGGTTGGTTATATAATATCTATTATAGTTTGGTATGTACAATTTCAATTGTTAAATTTATAAAGGAGTTAGATGAAAAAAGCAGATATTTTAGTTTTGGACTTTGGTTCACAATACACGCAACTCATTGCTAGAAGATTAAGAGAGCAGGGTGTGTATGCAGAAATTTTGCCTTTTAATGTGAGCTTAGATGAGATTAAAGCTAAAGAGCCTAAAGGTATTATTTTAAGTGGTGGGCCAGCTAGTGTATATGCAAACGATGCTTATTTTTGCGATAAAGGTGTTTTTGATTTAAATATACCAGTTTTAGGAATATGCTATGGTATGCAACTTATGGCGCATCATTTTGGAGCAAATGTTGCTCCAGCAGGTCATAAAGAATATGGCAAAGCAACTATAGATATTCAAAGTGATAGTGATTTGTTTAAAAATTTACCTAAAAAGCAAACAGTATGGATGAGCCATTCTGATAAGGTTGAGAATTTACCACAAGGTTTTGAGGTTTTAGCAACTAGCGAAAATAGTCCATTTTGTGTATTTGGAGATGAGAAGCGTAAATTTTTTGCTTTACAATTTCACCCTGAAGTGCAACATAGTGAATTTGGAAAAAGCATTTTGAAAAATTTCGCAAAATACGCATGCAATTGTGATAGTGTATGGAATATGGGATCTTTTGCAAAAACTCAAGCACAAAAAATCAAAGAAGAAGTAGGAAATGATAAAGTACTTTGTGCAGTAAGTGGTGGAGTGGATAGTAGCGTAGTGGCTGCATTATTAGCAAGTGCAATAAAAGATCAAGTAGTAGTTGTTTTTGTTGATAATGGTCTTTTAAGAAGCGGTGAAAAAGAACAAGTTGAGTATATGTTTAGACATACCTTGGGTATTGATCTAATTAGTATTGATGCTAGAGAAATTTTTTTAAGTCGTCTAGCGGGAGTGAGAGATCCTGAGAAAAAGAGAAAAATTATAGGAAATACTTTCATAGAGGTTTTTGAAGAAGAAGCTAAAAAACATAAAGATGTAAAATATCTAGCACAAGGGACTTTGTATACGGATATTATCGAAAGTTCGGTTGTAGGAGCTAGTAAGACTATAAAATCTCATCACAATGTGGGTGGCTTGCCTGAAAAGATGAATTTAAAACTCATCGAGCCTTTAAAGGAAATTTTTAAAGATGAGGTAAGAGCTTTAGGAATGGAACTTGGTTTAAGTAAAGATGTAGTTTATCGCCATCCTTTTCCAGGTCCAGGTCTTGCTATACGTATAATGGGAGAGGTAAATGAGTCTAGTTTGGAGCTTTTAAGAAAAGCAGATGTTATTTTGATTGAAGAATTAAAAAGCAGTGGTTGGTATGATAAGACATGGCAAGCTTTTTGTGTGCTTTTAAACGTGCAAAGCGTTGGTGTAATGGGAGATAATAGAACCTATGATAATGCAGTTTGTGTACGTGTAGTTAATGCAAGCGATGGTATGACTGCGACTTTTTCTCATTTGCCTTATGAATTATTAGAAAATATTTCACGCCGTATTATTAATGAAGTAGAAGGAATCAATCGCGTAGTGTATGATATTTCTAGTAAGCCACCAGCAACGATTGAATGGGAGTGATTATTTAGTACAAAAATATACAAAAGCAGGAGGGAGATTTTGCCAAATGATAGGTGAAATTTCTACCTTGCTAAAAGTGGCAAAAAGTTTTTTCTTAAAAGCCCTTCCTTTTGGTGTTGGGAGTATATAAGCAAATGTTGCAAAACAACCAT
Source organism: Campylobacter sp. GB48 (assembly GCF_049221845.1). Classification (NCBI taxonomy): domain Bacteria; kingdom Pseudomonadati; phylum Campylobacterota; class Epsilonproteobacteria; order Campylobacterales; family Campylobacteraceae; genus Campylobacter; species Campylobacter sp. GB48. Next base: position 10,618 of record NZ_JBMJAR010000010.1, on the reverse strand, counting down.
TTTCCTCTAAAGCATCATGAATAGATTTTAATAATAAATCTTGCTCTTTGGAATTTAATAAAGCCCAAGGAATTCCTGAGATAATTAAATCAACACTGTTGATTGCTCTTTTTTTTAGCATATTTGGTAAAAATTCTGCTGAGTTGACTTCTATATCTATATTTTTTATATTTTGTTTTAATTTTTTTGCCATGTGAGGATTGATTTCAACGGCAAAAAATCTTGCATTATGACTTTTTTGTTTGAGGATATACTTTGTAAAACTTCCCGTACCGGGCCCTATTTCAACGATATTTTTTGCATGTCGAACATGAGAAGTTATGAGTTTGCTTAATTTTTTGGAGCTTGCGCAAAATGCTCCTATTTGTTTTGGGTTTTTAAAATATTGATATAAAAACATAAATAAAATACCTAAAGATGTTTATTTTGTGAAATTTTAAAATATAATTGTAAATTTATAAAAACAAAGTTAAAATAAGAATTGAATTTTTCTTTAGATCAAGGATTTGGATATGCACGGAAAAATAATGGTTTATGTGGATGCTACTGGAAGAGGAACAGTAATTAATCTTGCAAAAACATTTTTTGAATTTAACAAGCATGCGTGGCACGATAAAAGAAGTATGCCAACAGTTGGTATGTTTGTTGAATTTAGATCCGATGGAAAGCATATCACCGATTTAAGACCTTCCAAATTTCAAGAATTCGGAGATAGCGATTTTATCAGAGAAAGAGATTTTTGGAAAACAGATAGTGATGATGAATTAGAAGATTTAAGACTGACAAGACGTGATGCCTATGTTCAAGAACTTTATAAAGAAACAGATTATGACAATCTTGATAAAATTGTATTGAACTTAACTATTCCACAAGCAATTCAAAGATATTTTTACAATGAAACTTTATCAATTAATGCAGTAAAAGATATCAACACAGATGAGGTGCCATATATTATTGATTTTTTTGCTATGAAGCGTTTTTTATATAAGGCCTTAGATACTTTATTATTTTCGGATAATACTATTAATCAAGCTGATTTTTCTGCAATGAAAAATATCATAGTGCATCTTGAAATGGCATATAAAGATATGAAAGATAAACAAAAACATATCAATATGGAGCGTTTGTATGATGAGGTGTTTTTATCTCATCAATGTCATTATCAAGCACTTTTAGCTTCGATTGATAATAGGAAAAATAGAAAATTAGCACTAGATCGTCAGATGAGTACTTTAATTACAGATATAAAATCAAAACAAGCAAGATTAGAATCTGAAAATGGTAAAAAACGCCAAGAATTTGAAGAGCTAATACAAAGCAAAAAACAAAAATTAATAGAAATTAAAAATGAAGCTGACTATTTTACAAAAAGCGTAGAAAAATTAGAGGCAATGAAAAAGTCTTTTTATGAAAAAAATCTTACTATTTTTAGTAATAGTTTTAATATGGCAAGAGAAAAACTTTTTGAAAAAATTAAGCAAGGTTTGAATATTTGTGCTACAAAATTAGACATAGAAATTTGGAAAAAATCCTTAAAATCGACAAGTATAAAAAATTCTTATTTTAAAACGGCAAGTGAAATTTCTTTTTGTACACTTTCTTTTGCCGAGCTTTATTTAAATAGACTAAATAAACATGCCTTAAACCCAAATGATCAATTGTTGTTTTCTTATGTTAAGAAGGTTCGAAAAGAATGCGAAAAGAATTTTTTAGTGGTTACTTCTAATCCTGATTTATATATTAATATGAAGATTCAAATTTTTGCAATGAATCCTTATTATGTAGTTAAACATGCACCTAAAAAAGTAAATTATCAAGGATTAATGAAAAACACTGAATTTGATATAGTTTATGTCGATGAAAAGACTATATGGGCACCTGTTGCTGATGTTATTTTAGAGGGGAAATATTTCTTAAAAAAAGATTCTAAAACTAAATTTAAAATTTTATAAAAATCCTTTTAAACCCTATTTTTAAGTTTTCTTGGTTATAATTATATCGCCTAAATGGTTCGATATGGTACTAAAGAGGATCCAACACATTAATTATAAGCTGTGATGTGTGATTTACCGTGTTCTGTGACTTCGTTTGAGTTTTGAAAAAAGCGAGAAGCTGCAGCCTTTAAAAATCACCTAATGGCATACTTTGACTTTTTGAGGGTCAGACACTTATACTCCGGCCATTTGGGTTTTTGCAACACTTTTAAGGAAAATAATGAAAATTTTAATATTAGGAAGCGGTGCAAGAGAGTATTCTATCGCTTTGGCTCTTCAAAAAACAAATGATAATTTAGAATTTTATTTTGCTCCAGGAAATGGTGCTACTGCTAAAATAGGAACTAATCTTAATATGAAAGATCCTAAGGTGATTACAGCTTATGCAAAGGCATCTGAAATTGATCTTTGTATAGTCGGGAGTGAAAATTTTTTAGCAGAGGGTATAGTAGATCTTTTTAAAGAAAACAATATTGCTATTTTTGGACCTACTAAAGCTGCTGCTATGCTTGAAGCTTCAAAATCTTTTATGAAGAGTTTTTTAAAAAAATATAAAATTAAAACAGCTAAATTTTTAAATACAATAGATTATGAAAAAGCTAAGAAATTTATTACATCCTTAACACCTCCTATTGTTGTAAAAGCAGATGGTTTATGTGCAGGTAAAGGGGTGATTATCGCACAAAGTCACGAAGAAGCTTTAGAAGCCACTAAAAATATGCTAAGTGGAGAAAGTTTTGGTGAGGCTGGAAAAATTGTTGTAATTGAAGAATATCTTGATGGCTTTGAATTAAGTGTATTTGCAGTTTGTGATGGAAACGATTTTATATTATTGCCTGCTGCGCAAGATCATAAAAGATTATTAGATAATGATAAAGGACCTAATACTGGGGGTATGGGAGCTTATGCCCCAAGTGCTTTAGCAAGTGAGAATTTGTTAGAGCAGGTGAAAAAAGATATAGTGGCACCAACTCTTAAAGGTATGAAAGAAGAAGGTGCTGAATTTGTTGGAGTGTTGTTTATAGGTTTAATGGTTGTAAATAATAAACCTTATGTTTTAGAGTATAATGTGCGTTTTGGCGATCCTGAGTGTGAGGTTTTGATGCCTTTGATAGAAAATCCTTTGGATTTATTTTTAGCATGTGTGAATAAAAATCTTGCTAATGCTCATATAAAAATTAAAAAAGAATTTGCCGTGGGTGTGGTTTGTGCAAGTAAAAATTATCCTTATAAGGACTCACCAAAAGCTTTAATTGATATAGATGATATTCCACAAAATTCTCATATTTCTTATGCTGGTGTAAGTTTGGATGATGATAAATTATATGCTAGCGGTGGTCGTGTATTGGTTTGCGTGGGAACTGGCAAAAGCATTGAAGAAGCTCAAAAAAATGCTTATTTACTTTGCGAAAATGTCCATTTTAAGGGAAAACAATACAGAAAAGATATTGCCTTTCAGGTTCTTAAATGAGCGCTAATCAAGAATTATTTGATAAGCTAGAAAAAGAAGAAATAAAAATAGCAAGTTTTAAAAAAAGATTTTTAGCTTATATTGTTGATAGTTTTGTAATTTTGGGTATCGTAAGTATTATTTTGCTTGATAAAATTAATTCCATGCAAACTTATGATGAAATTCATAATCTTTTAATGCGTTTTGCTGGTGGAATTTTGATTTTGCAGTTTGCATATCATAGTTTATTTGCTTATTTGTATGGTGCAACTTTAGGAAAAATGCTTTTGAAGATTATGATAATTGATCAAGAAATGCTAGATAAGCCAAATTTTACTCAAAGCGCTTTAAGAGCAGGTGTAAGACAAATTAGTGATATGTTGTATGGTTTAGGATTTGCTTGGGCGTTGAGTAATATTGTTTTAAAAACTTGGCATGATTATGCAGCCAAAACAGTGGTGATAGATCTTGCGTAAAATATTACTTTCTTTAGCTTGTGCAGGAAGCTTGTATGCTTCTAAAGTAGATATTTATGCTTTAGATGTTGTAAAAACAAATGATATCATAGAAGCAAAAAATAATGTGGTTGTAGTTTCTGATTTATATTTAATCACTGCAAGTGAGGCTAAATTTAATGAAACAACAAAAGATTTAGAATTGTTTGGTGATGTGAATATTTTACGAGGGCAAAAAGAAAGAACTAATTCTGCTTATACTAAAATTAACCTCAAAGATAATACAACAGCTTTTAAAAATTTATTTTTTTCAAATAATGATTTGGAGGTTTGGTTGCAATGTCATCAAGCTGATTTAAATGATAAATTTGTTGTAACTAAAAAATCGGTTGTTTCTAGTTGTAATGTAGAAAATCCTGATTGGGAAATTCGTTTTGATGAAGGAAAATTAAATAAAGAAAGTAATTTTTTACATCTTTATAATGCAAGATTGTATGTTAAAAATACTCCTGTGATGTATTTGCCTTATTTTGGCTTTAGTGTGGATACTAAAAGAAAAAGTGGTTTATTAATTCCTCAGGTAGTTTTAAAGCAAAGCGAGGGGTTGTATTACAACCAGCCAATTTATTATGTTATTGATGATAATGCAGATATTCAATTTGAGCCTCAAATTAGAACAAAAAGAGGTTATGGATTATACTCAACTTTAAGATTTATTGACAGTCCTTATTCTCAAGGTGAAATTAGCGGTGGTATTTTTGGAGAAAAATCAAGTTATAAAAGAAAGGAAAAATTAAAAAACAAAGAACATTATGGCTTAGAAATCAAATATTCAAGTGAAGCTTTGTTTAAAAGTCTCTTGAATGATGAGTTTCAAGAAGGTTTGTGGATTGATGCTACTTATTTAAATGATGTAGATTATATAAATTTAAGCTCTAGTGCAAAAACCGAGGCTTCTTTAGTTACTTCAAAAATAAATTATTTCTTATCCGATGATGATAATTATTATGGTGCTTATGCAAAGTATTATATAGATACTTCTAAAATTAGTAATAAAGATACCATGCAAGAATATCCATCCTTTCAATATCATAGATATTTAAATGGATTTTTTGATAATTATATACAATATAGTTTGGATGCTTCTTTTCATAGATATTATAGGTATACAGGTATTTATGCTAAAACATTAGATTTTGATTTACCTTTAATTTACCATACAAGCTTTTTGGATGATTTTTTAAATTTTACTTTTACTGAAAGAATATATGCAAATTTTGTAGATTATTCTAATACAGATAACAAGAACCAAGAACATTTGTTTCAAAATTCTCATAATTTTTCTTTATATACAGATCTTTCTAAGCCGTATGAAAATTTTTACCATACATTATATTTAGGGGTCAATTATTTTATACCTGGAGCCAAATCAGGCAAAATTACTGAAGATTTTATAGATTTAAAAAATGATCCTGAGCAGTTTAATTTTTCAATGTATCAGTATTTTTATAATACTTTAGGCAAAAAAAAATTATACCATAATCTAAAGGCAAAATATTTTACCAAAGAAGGTAGTTTTGGTGGTTTTGATAGTGTTGTAGAATATTTTTATAATGATTATATAAGCTTGAGAAATGAAGCAGAATATTCTGGGGTAGATAATAGGTTTGATAAAGTATTTAGTGAAGCTTTGTTTGATTATGGTGAGTGGAAGCTTAGTTTAAATCATGCTTATAGAATTTATGAAAATGAAAAATACAATTTTTTAGGAACTAAAGCTCAATATAACATAAACAGTAATTATCAAATATTTGGTGGTTTGTGGTTTGATTTAAATAAAGATCCTGAAAAATGGGAAGTAGGTTATACCTATCAAAGAAAATGTTGGAATTATTCTTTGATGTATCGTAAGGATATTTCACCTAAGCTTACTAGCGGAGGGATTAGCGCTAAAGATCAAAGTGGCGTATATTTTATGTTTAATTTTTATCCGTTGGGCGGAGTTTCTTATGATTTTTCTTTGGAAGAAAATGAAAGGTCTATATAATGCTTTTTGAAGATGAAAAAGATGCGCTTGATAGATTATATGATATATTACCATTAAATAAACTAAAAGATTATATTATTATTACACCTTCTTTAAAATCTATAGTTTTTGTCGATGTACTGGCACAAAAATTAGAAATCCCATATGATTTTTTATTTACAGAGCAAATTAAAGCTCCTAATAATGATGAATGTCAAATAGCTATGATTAGTGAGACAAAAGAGCTTGTTTACAATGAGGCTTTAGTTAGAGCTTTTGATATAAGCTTAGATTATATTTATGGTGAGGCAAATAGGACTTATGAAGAAAAAATTTTAAAAAATGTATATCGTTACAGAAAAGGAAATCTTTTAAAAGATTTAAAAGGAAAAAATATTTTAATGTTACATGAGGGCTGTGAAAGCGGGATTACTGCTTCTTCGTGTATTAAAAGTTTGCTAAAGGAAGAAGTAAATAGTATTATTTATGCCACTGCCTTAATGCCAAGTGATGTGTATGATTATATTAGTGTTTTTGTAGATGAGGTTTATTGTGTGCAAAAGATTGATCATTTTGTAAATATTGAGTTCTATTTTAAAAATAAAACGATTTTGCAAACCCATGAAATTTTAGATATTTTAGAAGAAAGTAGATATTATTTACCTTTAAAAAAGTAAATTTATATCTAAACAATTTGTTGTTTAGATATAAATTTATAGGCAAAATAAAAACAGGCTTTTTAAGTTTTAATTTTTAAAATTTAAAAAGCTTATTTGGTTTTGTCTATGATAAAAATTTAAAGGAAAATCATGCGACATGAAATAAATATCAATAATCATCTTGAAATATTTGATACCGATAAGGTAGCAAAACAAGCTGCTGGTGCAATTTTAATGCAAGAAAAAAATGCAGTAGTCTTAGCAACTGTAGCAAGAGAAGAAAAAATAGTAGAAGAGGATTTTTTACCTCTTACAGTGCAATATATAGAAAAAGCCTATGCAGCAGGTAAAATTCCAGGTGGCTATGTAAAAAGAGAAACTAAACCAGGTGACAATGAAACACTAAGCGCAAGGATTATAGATAGAAGTTTAAGACCTCTTTTTCCAAAAGGCTATGCTTATCCAACACAAATTGTTGTGATGGTTCTTTCTGCTGATCCTGAAGTAGATTTACAGGTGATGAGCTTAAATGCTGCAAGTATTGCTTTATATTTAAGTGATATTCCTATCAAAGCACCAGTTTGTGGTGTAAGAATAGGTCGTATAAATAATGAATTTGTTTTAAATCCAAGTAACAGTGAGCTAAAAAATAGCACCCTAGATCTTTATGTAGCAGGTGTTAAAGATGAGCTTTTAATGATAGAAATGAGAGCTTTGGCAAATAAGCAAAATAACAAACATTGTATAAATGAGTTAAGTGAAGATGATACTTTAAAAGCTTTAGATTTTGCAAGTAATGCAATTTTACGTGGCTCTAATGAATATGAAAAAACATTTGCTGCTTATAGAAAAAATTCCAAACTTGAGTTTAAAATAGAGCTAGATAATGCTCAAATTATTGACTATATAAAAAATACTTATATGACAAAACTTAAAATTGCTATTAATCAAATGGCAAAAAGTGAAAGAGCGAGTGAAATTTTGCAAATTGCAAAAGAAATTGAAAGCGAAGCAATAGCTATTGAAAATGAATGGAAATTTGAAGATATTGAAAAAGCTTTGCATGTATGTAAAAGAGAACTTATTAGAAGCCAAATTATTAATGAAAATAAACGAGCAGATGGTAGAGGTTTGAAAGATGTTAGGAAGATAAATATAGAAACAAATATTTTACCAAGTGCTCATGGATCTTGTCTTTTTACTAGAGGACAAACCCAAGCTTTAGTTGTTGCAACTTTAGGAAATGATAATGATGCGCAAATGTCAGATTTGCTAACAGAAAAAAATCCAATTTGTGAAAAATTTATGGTTAATTATAATTTCCCGGGGTTTTCTGTGGGTGAGGCTAGCCCTATAAAAGCTCCTGGTAGAAGAGAACTAGGACATGGAAATTTAGCAAAACGAGCTTTGCATCCTAGCGTGGATGTAGATTATGCTCATACTATTCGTTTGGTGTCTGAAATTTTAGAAAGTAATGGTTCTAGTTCTATGGCTACTGTTTGTGGTGGTGCTTTAGCTTTAAGAGCTGCAGGAGTAAAAAGTGAAAAACTAGTAGCAGGAGTGGCAATGGGGCTTGTTTTTGAAGATGAAAAATATGCTATTTTAACCGATATCATGGGGCTTGAAGATCACGATGGAGATATGGATTTTAAAGTGGCAGGAAGTTGTGAAGGGATCACTGCGTTGCAGATGGATATAAAACTTGGTGGTATAGAGCAACAGGTTTTAAAAGAAGCTTTATATCAAGCAAAAGAAGCTAGAGAACATATTTTAAAACTAATGGAAGAAGCTGATAGAAGCATCATTGTTAATGAAGCTATTTTACCAAAGATTGAAATTTTTAATGTAGATCCAAATAAAATTCCTGATATCATAGGTCAAGGCGGTAAAACTATAAAAGAAATTATCGAAAAATTTGAAGTTAATATCGACTTAGATAGAGATAAAGGCGAAGTTAAGATAGCAGGAATTAATCATGATTTAATTTCTCAAAGCAAAGAATATATATTAAATTTACTCCATTCTAAAGGTTCTAATAAAAAACGCGATAGAAAAGAAATACCTAAATTTGATATCGGAGAAGAATTTATAGGAAAAGTTCAAAAAGTTGTAGAATTTGGAGTTTTTGTAGAACTTAAAGAAGGTGTGGATGGTTTATTGCATAATTCTAAGATTAAAGAAAAGTTAGAAGTAGGCAATGAAATTAAAGTTAAAGTTGCAGAAATTAAAAATGGAAAAGTTTCTTTAGATTTAGCCTAAATTTTGAGCATATTAAAAAATATGCTCAAAATTTTATATTATATCTTGACAAAAGAATATTCTTTTGGCATAATTTCATTTTTTGAATGTCTCGTTAGCTCAGCCGGTAGAGCATCTCCCTTTTAAGGAGGGGGCCGTTGGTTCGAATCCAACACGGGACACCACTAAAAATCTTTAATGGTCGCTTAGCTCAGTTGGTAGAGCGCCACCCTTACAAGGTGGATGTCATAAGTTCGAGTCTTATAGTGACCACCATTCTTTATATTATTTTAGGTGCGGCGGTAGTTCAGCTGGTTAGAATATCGGCCTGTCACGCCGGAGGTCGCGGGTTCGAGCCCCGTCCGCCGCGCCATTGTCTCGTTAGCTCAGCCGGTAGAGCATCTCCCTTTTAAGGAGGGGGCCGTTGGTTCGAATCCAACACGGGACACCACTAAAAATCTTTAATGGTCGCTTAGCTCAGTTGGTAGAGCGCCACCCTTACAAGGTGGATGTCATAAGTTCGAGTCTTATAGTGACCACCATTCTTTATATTATTTTAGGTGCGGCGGTAGTTCAGCTGGTTAGAATATCGGCCTGTCACGCCGGAGGTCGCGGGTTCGAGCCCCGTCCGCCGCGCCATTGTCTCGTTAGCTCAGCCGGTAGAGCATCTCCCTTTTAAGGAGGGGGCCGTTGGTTCGAATCCAACACGGGACACCACTTATGACCCTTTCGTCTAGTGGCTCAGGACGTCACTCTCTCTGTGTGATAACAGAGGTTCAAATCCTCTAGGGGTCGCCATAAGTTAAATTAATTTTTGTTTTTTTATTGTCTTGTAATATAGGAGATTAGAAAATTATAATATTTTGTTGATCTATTATATAGACAATAATGATGAATATTTTACTATTAGTATTGTATAAAACAATGTAAATATAGCAGATACATATAAGACTTTTACGTGAAACTCTTAAGTAGGGATTTAAAAAATTATTTGATTTTGGATATAGAAGCATATTTTAATAATTTTTTAAGATATAATAGTAATATTAAGATTTGTTGTGTGCTTTCTAGTTTAAAAAACACTTGAGAAAAATTCTAAAATCATGAAAATAATTTTTGCACAATATAATCAATACAATCATTATGGTGATCTATAGAAATTCCTATTTGAAAATTTATTTGATATAAAATTCATTTTGTCACCACAAAGAAAAGTTTATATTCTTCACTTAATAAGATTTGTGGAAAATATTGAGTTGTTTTTATGATCTTTAAAATCTATCAAGAATTTACCATAGGGATGAAAAATAAATTAGCAGAGATGAAAAACTATATTCAAGTTCAAATAATAAATTTACACACAAATACAATCAAAGAGTTAAAATGGGTATTTTAATGGATTTTTTTTAAAAATATAGGCTGGTAAAATAAAAATACATGATGTTTTGTTCACATAATACAAAAATAATTTTTACGCAAAGGCTTTAATAAGCCTTTATCTTACTCTCCTTGCCATTATAACTACCACATACTATCAACCAACATCCCATTTTTGCTAAACTCTAATACTTATATTATATATCCATCATCTCCAGTCTTTCAATATCAAACCTATATATTACATATCATAATACACCTCTATCTTCTTTCTCTACTCTTTCTTCTACCCCCCCCCTCTTTTTTATCCTAAAACAAATTCCCACATGTCTAATCTATTTAATAAAACTTTAAGCTTTTATTGATATAATTTCATTTCCTTTTTTAACGAAAGGGTTTTAAAAAGCTAAGACTTTTTG
>NZ_JBMJAR010000009.1:0-60532 GCF_049221845.1 Campylobacter sp. GB48 | reverse complement strand
ACACCACATTACCTATTAATAAAAAAGAAGATAAAAAAGAAGATAAAAAAGAAGATAAAAAAGAAGATAAAAAAGAAGATAAAAAAGAAGATAAAAAAGAAGATAAAAAAGCTCCGATGCAAAAAGAGCTTTTTGTGCTCGATGTTAAAAAATTAGACAATGGTATCTTGCTTGATTTAAGTGAAAAAATCAGCCAAAAAGACATTAAAAACTTTACCCTTAAAGGTGATAAGAATTTTCGTTATGTTGTAGATTTTGATGGAATTTTAAAAGGACCTAAGAGAGCTTTTGAATTTAAAGATTTTGATATTATCGTATCACAATTTAACCCAACAAGTATGCGTTTGGTCTTAAGTTCAAAAAAGGAATTAAAAATCAAAATAGAGCTTAAAGGTCAAAGTCTTTTTATGGGACTTGAAAAGGTAGAAAAAAAAGAAGAACCCAAACCTATAGTTAAAAAACAAAATGAAGCTAAAAAAACAGAAGTAAAAAAAGAAGTTGTTAAAAATGAGCCTTTGTATATTTTAAAATCAAGTAAAGATAAAAATGGTATTAATTTAAAATTAAACAATGATATTGATTTTGAGGATATTAAAATCAATTCTTTTAAAGATGGTAAAACATATCGCTCTATTGTAAGCTTTGAAGCTATTTTAGAAGGTGATAGAAAAAAAATCGATATTAATAAAAATCAATCTATCACAATAGTGCAGTTTAATAAAACTACAGTAAGAGTTGTTTTAAATTCTACTAGTGATTTTAAAACCAATCTTGATTTAGATGATGAGGAATTGTTTATAGGTTTTGAAAAAAAGGTCAAAAAAACACCAACAAAAATTGTCTCAAAAACAACAAAAACTACTATTAAAAAATCAGGGAAAATCATAGTAATTGATCCAGGTCATGGAGGTAAGGATCCAGGTACTTTGGGTGATAAGGGTGTTAGAGAAAAAGATGTAGTTTTAAGTGTGGCTTTAAAACTTGGCAACGAGCTTAAAAAACGTGGATATAGAATTTATTATACTAGAAGTACGGACAAATTTATAAATTTAAGAGATAGAACCTCTATGGCTAATGAAAAAATGGCAGATTTGTTTATTTCTATCCATGCTAATGCAGCTCCAAATAAACAAAGAGCTAAAACTCTTGAGGGTATTGAAACTTTCTTCTTATCACCTGCAAGAAGCGAAAGAAGTAAAAAGGCTGCTGAGTTAGAAAATCAATCCGATTTTGAAGAGATGAATTTCTTTTCCAAGCAAACCTTTTTAAATTTTTTAAACCGTGAAAAAATAGTTGCTTCAAATAAATTAGCTATTGATGTGCAAAAAAAGATTTTAAGTAATGTAAGAAAAAAATATAAAGTTGTTGATGGTGGGGTTAGAGAAGCTCCTTTTTGGGTTTTAGTGGGTGCACAAATGCCTGCTATATTGATTGAAACAGGCTATATTAGTCATCCTAGCGAAAGAAATAGATTAATAAATAAAAATTTCCAAGAATTATTAGCTATTGGCATTGCTAATGGTATAGAGAGTTATTTTTATAAAAATCAATGAAAAAAGCAAATATTATCATTAAAAACAATGCGCCTTTTTCTTTGGATTTTGATGATTATTATTTTAATTCTAGTGATGGTTTAAGTGAAAGCAAATTTATATATACAAATGCTTTTGAATTTCAAACAAAACAAACTATTGTAGCAGAACTTGGTTTTGGTATAGGTTTAAATTTTTTCCTTACTTTAAAGCGTTTTATAAAGGAAAAAAAAGAAAATCAAAGGCTATTTTATCTTAGTTTTGAAAATTTTTATATAGAAAAAGAAACATTAAGAGAAATTTATAAAAACCTTGGTTTTTATGAGGAATTTAAAGAGCTTTTAGAGCAATTTTTTAAATTTTATCCTCCATGTAAAGATGGAGTTTATAGATTTTATTTTCAAGATTGTTTTTTAGATTTAGTATTTGGCGATGCTAAAGAAAAGTTACAAAATTTAGATTTTAAGGCTGATATTTGGTATTTAGATGGTTTTGCTCCTGCTAAAAATCAAGAGATGTTTGATGAGGATATTATAAATAAAGTTGCTAAAAATTCAAAAATAAATGCCAAGGTTTTAACCTTTTCCTCTGCAAGCATTTTAAAAAAAGCTTTAACTAAGAATAATTTTCAAGTACAAAAAATCAAAGGTTTTAGAAAAAGGGAAATGATACAGGCTGTTTTTAATGGCCTTGAGTTTGAAGATAAATTTGCTTATTTTAACACCCCGTGTTTGAAAAAAGAGATACAAAAAATAGCCATCATCGGAGCAGGTATAGCCGGAGCTAGTATAGCTTATGAGCTTTCTTTAAGAAATGTTCAAGTAGATGTTTTTGAAAAAGAAAATTCACTAGGAAAAGGTGCTTCTGGAAATATCAATGGAATTTTAAGTTCTTTGATTTTAAAACCTGATGTTTTGTTAGGCGAGTTTTCACAATATACTTTTTTAGAAGCTAGTAGATTTTATAGACAAATTTTAGATTTAATTCCCCAAGGGGTTTATGAATTTGCTCATAATGAGCTTATGCAAGAACGTTTTAATAGTCAAAAAGATAATGTTTTATTTGAAATTATTAACAATCAAGCTTTTTTAAAAGATGGAGCATGTATAAAGCCCAAAGAGCTTGTAAAAATGCTTTTACAAAAAAGCAAGGCTAGGGTATTTTTTGAGTATGAATTTAAAGATTATTCTTATGAAAATGAAAAATTTTCTTTGCAATTTAACAATCAAAAAACATTAAAAGATTATGATGTGTTAATTTATGCTCAAGGCACTGATGTTAAGAATTTTTTAGAGTATAAATATATGAAATTAAGCAGTGTTAGGGGGCAATGCACTCATTTAAAACCATTTTTAAAAAATTCTTATGCTTTATCTTCAAAAGGCTATATTTGTCCTATCAATGAAGAATTAAATTTGCAACTTATTGGTGCAAGTTATGATAGACTTAATCAAGACACAACGCTTTTAAAAAATGATGATTTGCAAAATATTGAAAATATAAAAGAATTTTTACAAGGTGAAAATTTAGAAATTATGGGTGGTAAAGTAGGATTTAGATCATATTCTAGTGATAGATTTGCCATAATAGGTCAAGCCTATGATGAAAATTTTTATATGCAAAATTATAAGGCGCTTTTATGGCATAAAAATAAAAGTCAAGTAGCGCCAAATGATTTCATTCCTTTATATTTTTCTATTGCTCATGGATCTAGAGCTTTTGCTAGTGCTATTATTGGAGCTAGAATGCTTAGTGCATTAATCTTTGATGAACCAAAAATAGAAAAAGATTTTTTACATGCCACTCATCCTGCAAGATTTTTAATTAGAATGTTAAAAAAGGGAAAATTTTATAATAAGTAGTTTTTTGTTTGAAATGCTATTAGCTGTATTGTAAAAATATAATGCTATTATAAATATAGAGTTAGCGATATTTTATGATAAACGTGAAATTTTGTATCTTTTATAAAATAATATATTAGAGGTTGAGTGAAAAAATACATTTTTTTTAGTTGCTTATGTATAAACATGTTTGCTTTAAATTTAGAAGAAAGCTTAGGCGAGGGTGAGGTAAATATTACCAAAGGGCAAAAGACAAATACGGTTTCTAAGCAGATATTTTTTCAAAAACCACAAGAGTATCAAGCTCAAAGTACCGATCTTGGTTCTTTTGCTAGTAAAACTTTAGGGCGGGTTTTAAATTTAAGTTCTAAAGATAAAACAGAAGCAAGTTTGGATTATAATGCTTTAAATGTAAATATTAAAAATATTAATTCTATACTAGATTATGATAATGCTAGTTTGCTTTTAGAAAAACAAGCAAGAATAGGGCAATTAGAACAAGCTTATTCTTTAGGACTTATTAATCGTTATGAATTTGATGAGTTTAATTTCGGTTTTAACTATTTTAATGATCAATATAAAGAAGCTTACACTAAAAATAGCTTTGGTGCTGAATTACAATTTAGTCACTATTTTAAAGCATATGCTAATCATTATAAAATCAAAGAAAACGATAGTGATGATAGCACAGAACTTGGAGTGATATTTGATTTGCCGTATTTAAATGTTTTAAATGTTAATTCTAATATAAAAGAATTGCAAAACCAATATAACATTACTTATTCTCCAATTTCTATTTTAGATTTATCGCTTAATTATCAAGATGAAAAAACTAGCGCCAAAGATCAAACAGCAATGTGGGTAAGATTTAGACTAAATTATGAGCAAAGTTTAAGTAAGCAATTTTATAATAGCTTTTACCGTAAAAATAATATAGGCGAATTTAACCGTTATGATTTTGCTACTAGGACTTATTAATTACTCATAAAACGGGTAATATCATTATAAGTTACAAACACCATTAAACTTAAAAGCAAAGCCATGCCAAAATAACTAAGATATTCAAAACATACTTTTGGTACTTCTTTTTTAAAGATTAACTCATAAAGGTTAAAAAGTATATGTCCTCCATCTAGCGCTGGGATAGGAAGTAAATTTAATACTCCAAGATTGATAGAAATTAAAGCTGTGATTAAAAATAAAACTACTATGCTAGTATTTGCTGCTTTGGAGGTTATATCTACCATAGTGATGATTCCACCCATATTTTTAGCATCTAATTCCCCGCTGATGATTTTAGCAAGTCCTTTAAAAATGAGCAAAGAAGCCTCTATGCTTTCTTCATAAGCGTATTTTAAACTACTAATTCCTGGATGATAAATAGTGACAAACTCACTCTTAGGTGCTATACCAATTAATGGTTTTTGAACTTTTTGATAAAACTCATTATAACCTTGATCAATTTGCGGGGTTAGGGTGATGTTGATGAGTTTACCATCGCGTTCTATACTAAGTAAGGTTGGTTTTATATGTACAAGTTTGCCAATTTCTTCAAAGCTTTGAATCTTAATTCCATCTATAGCTAGAATTTTATCTCCAATTTGTAAATTTGCTTTTTGTGCAGCTGAGTTTGGTGCTATATTACCAATAACAGGTGCAAGTTTTTGCACACCTAAAAAACCTATGGCTATATAAAGCAAAAATGCTAAAAAGAAATTAAAAAACGGTCCTGCAAAAAGTATGTAAATTCTAGCTAGAGGACTTAGAGTATTATAGCTATTTGGTTCGTAATTTTTTTCACTAGGATTTAAATCATCTTGTCCTTTAAGTTTAACATAACCACCAAAAGGTAGAGCAGACAAGCGATATTCTGTGTTTTTGTAAGTTTTTTTAAAAACAGCTTTTCCAAAGCCTATACTAAAAATTTCTACATCGACTTTCATATGTTTTGCGGCTAAAAAATGTCCTAGCTCATGAAAAAAAATTAAAAAAGATATAACCAAAAGTGTTATTAAAAAGCTAAAAGAATAAAATTTAAAGCCAATAGCTAAGATAATAAATAAAAATAAATATGATTTCAAATTATACCTTTTTTAAATGTTTTATATAAGCTAGTATGTATTCAAAAGCTGAATAAAGTGTAAGTACTAAGGCAATAAATAACAATGTATTAGCAAAAGGCCACTGCATGATTAAAAATATAATGGCTATCATTTGAAAGGTTGTTTTTATTTTACCCGCAAAAGAAGCACTTACATCAAATTTTTCACTCACCATAACTACTCGAAAACCGGTTATAAAAAATTCTCTTACTAAAATAATATAAATCATCCAAGGATCGGCTTTTTGGGTGAGTAATAATCCTAAAAAAGCAGCCAAAACAAGCATTTTATCTGCTAGTGGATCTATAATGGCTCCAAGTTTTGTAGTTTGATTCCAAGTTCTTGCAATATAACCATCAAAAAAATCAGTCAAGGCAGCTATGCCAAAAACAACACAAGCAAAATAATTTACCCAACTAGGATGAATATTTTCAAAATCATTAATAAGCAAAAAAAACAAAAGTGGAGCTAATAATATCCTTATAAATGCTAAGATATTAGGCAAATTCATTGTTTATTAATCCTTGTGTTTAAAGAAAATACCCCAAAATGGGGTAATGAATCATTTAAAAGTTGTACCACCATCTACGATTAAGGTGTGTCCTGTGATCCAATTTGCTTTATCAGAACATAAAAATAAACATGCTCCTGCTAAATCTTGAGGCTGTCCAATACGGTTTAGTGGACTAAGATTGATAGTTGCATTTTTAACTTCTTCATAATTTGTAAATGCTTTAAGTGCGTCAGTGTCAATTGGTCCACCACTTACTACATTTACACGGATGTTTTTAGAACCAAGTTCAGTTGCAGCATATCTTGCCATAGCTTCTACCGCTGCTTTAGCTGTACCGTGTCCTGCATAGTTTTCAATATGTACCAAATTTCCTGTTGAAGAAATAGATAATATACTACCTCCTCCAACTTTTTCCATTCTTTTTGCTGCTTCTTGTGCTCCAACTACAAATGCATTTACGGTTGCTGTGAAAATATTATTTATTCCACGAGGTTTTAATTTCATAAATTTGGTATATCCACCTACAACGGCACGACCTGAGATAATAGCATTAGAGATGAAAAAATCTATTCTGTCAAAATCTTGATCGATTTTTTCAAATAACTCTTTATAAGTTTCTGGTTCAAGTATGTTAAACTCATAAGCCTTTGCTTTGATTTTATAATTATTTTCTAAATCTTTTACAATTTCTTGAGCTAAATCCGCATTAGAATTATAAGTAAAAGCTACATTAGCTCCTGCTTTTGCAAACTCATATACAATAGCCTTACCAATCCCTCTTGTTCCACCACTAATTACTAAAGTTTTATTTTGAAAAAAAGTATCCATTAAAATCCTTTGATATTATAGTTTTTCATAATCGCTTCTATTTTTGCTAAATTGCAATCACTAGGTTTACAAAGTGGCAAACGATACTCTAAAGTAGGGGTTAAACCTGCTATATACATTGCCGCTTTAATAGGTATAGGATTGCTTTCGCAAAATAAAATTTTATTGATATTATACAACTCATCATTGATTTTTTTAGCTTCAATATATTTTTCTTCTAAAGCTAGATGAGTTAATTTTGAAATCATATCAGGAAGTAAATTTGAAGTAACTGAAATCACACCTTTACCGCCATTTGAAAGTATAGGATAATTAATCGCATCTTCTCCGCTTAAAAGTATCATTCTAGGTTCATGTGCTAGTAAATCAACGCATTTATCAATGTTCCCACTAGCTTCTTTAACTCCATAAATATTTTCACAATCTCTAAACAATCTTATAATGGTTTCTGTTTGAAGTTCACAACCTGTTCTTCCTGGGACATTATATAAAAGCACAGGTATGTCTATGCTTTTTGCTATTTCTTTATAATGTAAATACAAACCTTCTTGTGTGGGTTTGTTATAGTAAGGAGTAACACTTAAAATGCCATCAGCTCCATGCTCTTGTGCAAATTTAGCTAAACTTACAGCCTCGTGTGTAGCATTGCTTCCTGCTCCTGCTAAAACTTTACAAGAACTTCCCTTGCAAGCATCTAATGCTATTTCTATACAAATTCTATGTTCTTCATGGGTTAGGGTGGCACTTTCTCCGGTTGTTCCAACAGGTACCACTACATCAATTCCATTTACTATTTGTCTTTTGATGAGTTTGTGGTAAGTTTGTTCATCTAATTTTCCATTTTTAAATGGAGTTATTAAAGCCGTCATTGCTCCTATGATGATTTTATTGTCCATTTTCACCCCTTTTTAAGATTATTGTAGTAGATTTGTTTTCATTGAAGTATTTTTTAGCACAATGAATTAAATCATCTTTACTTAAATTTTCTATATTTTTTTCATAATCAAGCAAAGGTTTTAAATCACCTTTTGCAAGATAAGATCCATAAATATTTGCAACGCTACTTGCATTGCTTAGTGAAAAGATAAAATCACTTTTTACAGTATTTTTGATTTTTTCCATGATAGTATCATCAAATTTAGCATTTTTTACATCTTCAAGAATTTTTAAAAGCTCTTTTTCAACATCTTCTGCTTTTATGCCTTCATTGCAAACACAAATAAATATAAATAAATTCTCATCTATATTTTCACTTGCATAAGCATAAAATTCATTGATTAATTCTAATTTATCAATTAAAATTTCACTTATTAAAGAACTTTTTCCGTTTCCCAAAAGTTCACTTAATGCGCAAAGTTTTGGCATATCTTTGTGATTAAATGCAGGAATTTTATATGCAAGTGCTAATAATTGTGTATCGCTTTCTTTATGTAAGATCACACGTTTAGCACCATCTTGCTCAGGTTCTTTTTCATGAACTATAGGGATTTCTTTGGTATTTTTTATATCTTGAAAATGTTTTTTAGCTAAAGTAAATACTTCATCTTCATCAATATCACCACTCACAAGCAAAATAGCATTTTTGGGTTGATAAAAAGTTTGATGAAAATCTTGTATATCTTCTATTTTCCAATTTTGTATATCTTTAAAAAAGCCTATCGGGGTCCAGTGATATGGATGGTGTAAAAAGGCATGGTTGTATAATCTAAAATACAAATATCCCAAAGGATTGTTATCGGTTCTCCAACGCCTTTCTTCTAAAACTACATTTCTTTCAGGCTGAAACTCATCATCTTTTAAATTTAAATTACGCATTAATTCAGCAAAAAGCCATAAAGACTTATCTAAATTTTCACTAGAGCATTTTATAAAATAATGCGTATAGTCAAAGCCCGTGCTTGCATTATCCACTCCACCAAAACCTTTGACTATTTCATCAAATTCACCTGCTTTTAAATTTTTTGTACTTTTAAAATTTAAATGTTCAAGCATATGGGCTATGCCACTTTTTCCCATTTTTTCATTTCTTGAGCCAACTTTATAAAAAATATCTACACTTATAACCCCGCTTTTTTTATTTACAGGTAAAGTATAAATTTCAAGTTCATTTTCAAGGGTAATTTTTTTATAATTAATCATTTAAAATTAACTCCTATAGCTTGACTAATATGATTAAAACCATCTTGTTTTAAAAGCTCAATTAAACCTTGATTGATATTTTTAACAATGCTTGGTCCTTTAAAAATCATAGCTGTATAAATTTGAACCAAGCTAGCCCCATTTTTAATGCGCTCATAAGCAAGCTGTGCACTATCTATGCCTCCACTTGCTATTAAAATAGTATCTTGATAAATTTCTTTAGCCACTTCTTTAAAAAATGTCGCACTTTTTTGAGTGATTAATCTACCACTAATTCCACCAAAAGTTCTTGTATTATCAATCAAAGAATAATCTATACTAGTGTTTGCCATGATAATACCATCAGCTTTTGCACTAATAGCACTTTTGCAAAGTGAAATTGCGCTGTCTATATTCATATCTGGGGCAATTTTTAAAATCACAGGTTTATTTGTGATTTCTTTTGCTTGGTTAAATAAAGTACTTACAAATTCTTCACTTTGTAAATCTCTTAAATTTTTGGTATTTGGAGAGGATATATTAATCACAAATAAATCACACAAATCTTTAAACTCTTTTAATAAAATAATATAATCATTAATAGCTTCTTCATTTGGAGTGATTTTATTTTTGCCTATATTTGCTACTAAAGGTATGCTAAATGGATAGACTTTTTTTACTTCTTTTGCGATAGCATCTTTACCTTTATTATTAAAACCCATAGCATTTTGAATACTTTCTTGCTCAACAAGTCTAAAAAGTCTAGGTTTTTCATTACCATTTTGAGGTTTTGGGGTGAAAGTTCCATATTCTAAAAAGCCAAAACCTAAAGCACTTAGTGGTCTTATCATTGTGGCATTTTTATCAAAGCCACCTGCTAAGCCCACAGGGTTATAAAAATTTAGATTAAAAATTTCTTGATTTAAAATTTCATCATTTACTACGCAATCTTTTGCAAAAAAACTAAGCCCCCCAGGAAATATACAATCTAGTGTTCGCATACTAAATTCAGCCAAGGCATGAGCATTTTCTGGATCTAATTTATATATTAAAGGTTTTAAGCTTTCATAGGTCATATTTTTCCTTATTTTATAAAATAGCATATTGTACTAAAAAAATGATAATTCTTAGTTTTCATTTTCTTTATCTTTATCAGTTTTTTGTACTTTTTGTTTTAATTTTTGATAAATTTCACAATGTTGCATTAAATAAGCATCATTTCCTATAGAAGCTATTTTTCCTTTATCAAGCACAGCAATTTTATCGGCATTTTCTATGGTGCTAAGTCTATGAGCGATGATGAGTATTAAACGATCCTTTTTTAAGCTTTCTATAGTTTTTACTATGGCTTTTTCACTTTCATTATCAAGTGCTGAAGTTGCTTCATCAAAAATTAAAATTTGAGGATTTTTATATAAAGCCCTTGCTATAGCAATGCGTTGTTTTTGTCCACCCGAGAGATTTTTTCCATGCTCTTTTAATTCAGTATGTATACCGCCAAGTTCTTGAACAAAATCATAAGCATTAGCTTTTTTTAAAACCTCTATTACACGTGCTTCATTGTATTCTTTAGCATAAGCAATATTTTGAGCTATAGTGTCATTAAATATATAAATATTTTGAGTTACCAAAGAGATATTCTCTCTTAAGCTAACAATATCAAAAGAACTAATATCTTTTTGATTGATTAAAATTGCACCACTATCTTTTTCAAAAAAATACATTAAAAGATTAATAATAGAAGATTTTCCTCCACCACTTGATCCAACTAAGGCTAGAATTTCTCCTTTGTTAAAAGAAAAATTTACATCTTTTAATACCATTTTATCTTTTTGATAGCTTAAAGAGACATTTTTAAAATGGATATTTTGGATATTTTCTGTAAGTTTTTCATTGCCACCTTTAATTTGTGGTTCTAAATCAGTTAGATAAAAAGTTCTTTCACTTGCTGCTACTGCATTTTGTAATCTTGTGTAAAGCGAAGAAAGTCTTTTAATAGGAGTATAAGCCATAAATAAAGCTGTGGTAAAGCTAAAAAAAGAACCTATGCTTAAACTTCCATCAATTACTTCTTTACCGCCTATTATAATTACCACAGCAAAGCCAATTGAACCCATAGATTCCATTAAAGGGCTACTTAAAGCTTCGATTCTAATGCCTTTTAAGGAAAGCTTGCAAACTTCACTATTAGTTTGGCTAAATTTTTGCATTTCATTTTTACTTGCATTAGAAGCTTTGATAAGTTCTATATTAGAAAAGATTTCGCTTAATCTTGAAGTAAGATCAGAATTTTTTTCTTGGGTATTGCGTCCTATTTTTTTGATTTTCTTAGCAAAAATAGCAAGAGGGTAAATTGCTAAAGGTAAAATAACTAAAGCAAAAAAAGCAAGTTTTGGGCTTTGATAAATAACAACACTTAAAAGTCCAATTGCAGTTAAACTTTCTCTTAAAATTTCAGGTATGATAGTAGAAACTATATTTTGTAAGGCTCCAATATCAGAAGTGCACCTGCTGATTAATTCTCCACTTCTGTATTTATGAAAAAAGCTCATATCTAAGCGTAAAAGATTGCCAAGAACTAATTCTCTTAATCTTCTTAAAATATCTGCCCCAACATAAGATATATAATAAACTTGCATATAAGCACCAAGATTTTTTAAAGCATAAATTAAAACAACAAGTAAAGGCATGTAGTAAAGCAAATCAACATTTTTTTCTATAAAAATTTTATTTAAAATAGGCTCTATGATGTATGCACTAGCAGCTGTGCCACCACTAGTTAAAAGCATACCTATAATAGCTAAAACAAAATAAAACCAATAATCTTTATAATAAGGCTTAAAGCGAGTAAATACTTCTTTAAGCTTCATTTCTTTGTAATTTTTATCCATTTTTCTCCCATACTACACCATTTGGTGTATCCATTAAAAGAATATTCTCTTTAGCTAAATCATCACGAATTTGATCTGCTAGGGTATAGTTTTTTTCTTGCTTTGCCTTGTTGCGTAGAGCGATTTTTTCTTCTATTTCTTGACATTTTTCTTCACTAATGCCAAATTGAAAATATTTTATAGTATCCATAAAACCTATACCAAAAATAAAAGCAAGTTCTTTTAAGGTTTTTTTTACTTGTATTTTATAAGCTTTATCTTTTGGGTTTTGATCTAAGTAAATATTACTTTCATTGATAAACTCATCAAGCAAAGCTAAGGCTTTAGAGGCATTTAGATCATCATTTAAAACTTCTAAGATATTTTTAGCTACTTCACTTTCTATGGTAGTTTTTTCATCTATAAAAGCATTTATGTTTAAGCGTTTTTTTAAGCGATAAAATTTATCAAGCCTTTTTTTAGCAGCTTGTAAGTCTTCTAAAGTATAGTTAAAATGCGCTCTATAATGCACACTTAAAAGATAAAATCTCAAAACCTCTCCACTAAAAAGTTTTAAAGAATCTTTTAGAAAAAAGCTATTTCCCAAGCTTTTACTCATTTTTTCACCATTAATTTGTACAAAGCCATTATGCAACCAAAAATTAGCCAACTCATGATTATTTTTACAACGACACTGACAAGCTTCGTTTTCATGATGAGGAAAAAGCAAATCTATACCCCCTGCATGAATATCAAGTTTATCTTTAAAAATACTTTCTATCATTACAACGCATTCTGTGTGCCAACCTGGTCTTCCTTTGCCAAAATTTGCAGGATAAAATTTTTCATCAAATTTCCATAAAACAAAATCACTATCATTTTTTTTAGCCACGCTTTCTTCTAGGCGTGATTGATTATCTTCTAAATTTCTTTTAGAGATATAAAAGTATTTATCATCTTTGCTAGTATCAAAATAAATTCCATCTTCAAGTTTATAAGCTAGGTTTAATTCTAAAAGTTTTTCTATATATATAATCATTTGCTCAATATAAGCTGCAGCCTTTGGTTTAAAATTAGGCTCTAGGATATTAAGTGCTTGCATATCTTCTTCGTATCTTTTAATATAAAAATTTGTAATTTCTTCTAAACTTTTGCCACTCTCTTGCATTTTTTTTAAGATTTTATCATCAATATCAGTGTAATTTCTAGCAAAAACTACTTCATAATCATTTGCTAGTAAAACTCTTCTTAAAAAATCAAAACATACACTACTTCTTGCATGTCCTAAATGTGCATCATCATATACAGTAGGCCCGCATAAATAAATATTTGCTTTTTTTGCCTCATGTGGGATAAATTCGCATTTTTTCTTTAAAACACTATCAAAAAAAACCATTAAAATAAACCTTTAAAAAAATGATAAATTTCAATTAAAAATTGTATTAAAATATCTTTAATTTCAAATAAGCCTAAAGCAAATAAACTTAAAAATACTATGCTAATAAGCCAAAATTTAACCCTAAAAATACCCCAAAGATTTTTAAAACCAAATTCTTTAATATTAGCATACAATAAA
This sequence comes from Campylobacter sp. GB48, assembly GCF_049221845.1. NCBI lineage: Bacteria > Pseudomonadati > Campylobacterota > Epsilonproteobacteria > Campylobacterales > Campylobacteraceae > Campylobacter > Campylobacter sp. GB48. The sequence continues at coordinate 47,151 of NZ_JBMJAR010000009.1, read as the reverse complement.
TAAAAAGCACTAATAGATGAGGCTAGTGCAATGCCTAAGCTCTTATAAGCTTCTTCTTTGATAAGTAAAATAATCACTACGCTAAAAAATGCTGATATAAAAAGTGTTTTAAAGGCTATTATAGCGGCTATTTTTTGTTTAAATTTAGCATAAAGCCATAAAGAAAAAAGTTTTTGTAAACCAAAAGGCAAAAGCCCCAAAAGATAAGCTTGTAATAAAAATGCAGTGATTTTTGTATCTTCTTGATTAAAATTTCCTCTTTGAAATAAAAACTCCACAATTTCTTTAGCTAAGATAATCCCCACTATACTAGCTAAAATCAAAAGCACGCTTAAATACTCAAAAGCTTTTTGCATAAAAGCTAAGGCTTTTTGTTCTTCATTTGCTTTTAAATGCCTTAGTATTTTTGGAAAACTTACTTGACTTAGAGCGATTGCAAAAAGAGCTAAAGGAAGCTGAAAAACCCTATTAGAATAATACAAATACGAAATGCTTCCAGCCATTAAAAAACTAGCTATAGTAGTATCTAATAATGAACTAATTTGATTTGCCGAAGAACCTAAAAGTCCATGGGTAAAAGTAGAGTGGAATTTATCTAAACTAGTCTTTGTTTTTTTAAGTTTTATACTTAAATACATACTTTTTAAAATTCTAGTGTTTTTTAAAGCAAAAATATGCCATATAAGTTGAGCTAGACCACTTAAAACAGTCGCATATGAAAAATAATACAAAGCTTCTAAAGGTTTATCTTGAGTGACAAAAAATCCAGCAATCACAACAAAAAGATTAAAAAATGAAGCAGAAAAAGAAGTAATGAAAAAATTTTGTTTATAATTTAACAAAGAGCCTAAAAAAGTTACTAAAAAAATAAAAAACAAATACCAAAAATTAATAGAAACTAAAGGTGCGGCTAGAATAATCGTTTCTTTATTAAAACCAAAGGCAAAAATCTTTGTAAAAAATTCAGCAAAAAAACTTACTAAAACACAGGTTAAAAACACTATAATACTAAATTGCAATAAGACATTTATGCAAAAAGCACCTTTTTTACTTGCTTTTAAAAAACTTGGTAAAAAAGCTTGTCCAAAGGCTCCTTCAGCGAAAATTCTTCTAAAAAAAGCAGGCATCTTTAAAGCTACAAAGAAAATATCGCTATAAATTCCGGCCCCTAAGTACAAGGCTAAAACAATATCTCTTAAAACACCCATAATTCTAGAAAATAAAATTCCTAAGGCATTGATGATGAAATTTTTAAAAACAATATTTTTTTTCATTAATTTTCATTCTTTAAACATTAGTTTGAGTATTATAAAATTTTTTAGTAGCAATAATTTTAACTAAATTTTGATTTTATTTTTGCTAAAATCAAAATTTTATACACAATAAGGAAGCTTAAGCTATGGAAGAAAAGAAAATTTTATATACTAAAGACCCTTATAAAGAGCTTTTGATATTTGCTTCTGAAAATAAATGTGAAGTCGATGAACTTGATTTTGGATTGTTAAGTTTTAGCACTTCTTATACTTATGATAATCAAGAATGGATAAAAGTTAATGAAAAAGAATTAAAAATTTTTGAAGAAGATGAAAAATTTTTAATTCATGATTTAAATATAGAACAAGAATATAAAATAGAAATTTATTTTAAAAAATTTACACGCTCTCCAGCTTTTGAGATTAGTTTACATGTTAATGAACTTTGCACTTTATTAAAAGCTAGTGTTAGAGCTAGTGAAGCTATTGCTTTTCATGATAAATTAGCACTGGAGCTCTTAGAAGCTATTTATAAAGCGATGATAAAAGAAAAATATTTGCTTGGATTTAGAATTTTTGACTTTAAAAAGCAAATTATTGATTTTAATACTAAAGTTAAAGAAAAGCAAAAATTTGATTTTGAAGTTGAATTTGAAGTATGTAAGGGAGTTAATCCACAAGAGCCTACAAATGAAGAAATTCAATATCATTATCTAGAAAATTTAAAAAAACACAATGATGTGATGAATAGAAACTATGTAGCACCTATAGGAAAAGATGAGGTGGCTATTGAGAGGATTAAACCAAAAGAGGGTAGTGATGGTAAAGATTTAAGATTTAAAATTTTAAAAGCCCTCCCGCCAAAAACAAACAAAGAAAAAGTTATTTGTTCTGATAATTTTGAAGTTAAAGAAGATGATGAAAGTATAAAATATATTGCCAAAAAAGATGGATTTATTATCCAAAAAAAATCTATTTATGAGATAGAAAATTATTTAGAATTTAACAAGGTTGATTTTAAAAGCACGGGTTCTATTTGGGCGGGTTTTGATAAGCAAGTTATTATCGTGATTAAAAATACAAATAGTTTAGAGGATGCAATAGGCCCTAGAATTACCGTTGAAGCACAAGAGTTAGAGGTTGTGGGCAATATGGCTCAAGATTCTGTTTTAAGAGGTAAAAAAGTAATTCTTAAAGGCAATATGCACCATAAAAGTACTATTATAGGGCAAAAGGTTGAGGTTAATATCTTAAGAGGATATTGTGAGGCTGAGGAAATTTTTGCTGAAACTTTAGAAAATGGCTCTATTAAGGCTAAAAAAGTAAATATTAAAAAAGCTGTGGGTGGGGAGATTATCGCAGATGAAATTTACATACAAGAGCTTGGTGGTAATTGTTTATGCAGTGCTAAAAGTTTAATCCGCGTTGAAAAAATTCAAGGAAGTGGTAATAAACTTATAATTCAAGATTTCAAAGCTTTTGATAGAGAAAAAAGTGGAGAAGAAATACTCTTGCATATTGAAGAGTTAAAAAAAGAGCAAGAAAATTTAGTCAAAGAAATTGAAGAGACCAAGCATACTATCCATGTGAGTAAAGATTCTGTGAGAATTTTACAGCAAAAGGCAAAAGAATTAATGAATGCAAAAAGAGCTATACCGCAAGCTTATAAGATTACTATTAAAGATTTTAATCAAAAGATTGAAAAATTAAATATTTTAGCTAATAAGATAGAAACTCTAAAAGAGGAAGAAAAAACAAATATAGAAAAGCTTAAAAAAATTCAAGATGAACTTTTAAAATCAAAAATTATTAATAAAAGTGGAAAATGGATGGACTTAAACGAGGTTAAATTTGTTTTATTAAATCCTAGAAAAGAGTTAAGCTATCATCCGCGTAATGATGAGATGATTGAGTGTTTTGAGCTTGAAAAAATAGATGCTGAAGATGGAGTAAGTGTTTATGAAATTCATTCTATTGGTAATTATAAGGAAGAAGCTAAATGATAGTGGCGATTGAAGGAATAGTGAGTAAAAAAGATCCTACTTTTGTAATTTTGAAAACTTCAAGTGGGGTAAGTTATGGTGTTTATGTGTCGCTTTTTTGTTCAAGTAATTTTGAAAAAGATCAAAAGGTTGAGTTTTTAATCACACAAATTATCAAAGAAGACTCTCATAAATTATATGGATTTTTAGATATTAACGAGCAAAGGATGTTTGAATTATTAATTAAAATTAGTGGTATAGGAGCAACTACTGCTATGGCTCTTTGCTCAAGTTTAGATACTAATACTTTTTATGCAGCTTTGCAAAATGGCGATGAGAGTGTTTTTAAAAAGGTTCCTGGTATTGGTCCAAAGAGTGCAAAAAGAATTATAGCTGAGTTAAGTGATGCAAAAATCAATATAGAAAATTCTAATCAAGATCAAGCACAAGCTTTAGCAGCCTTACTTTCACTTGGTTTTAAACAAGAAAATATTTTAAAGGTTTTAAGAACTTGTGAGGGTAAAAATACTAGTGAGCTTATTAAAGAGGCTTTGAAAAAATTAGCATAATAAAAGGAAAAATATAATGATATATGGTGTAATTTTTGGTGCAAATTCTTATGAGCATGAAATTAGCATTGTGAGTGCTGTAGTGTTAAAAAAAGTACTCAAAGCGCAAAAAAAATTTATATTTTGTGATAAAAATAAGGAATTTTTTCTTATAGATGAAGAAAAAATGAATGCAAAAACTTTTAGTAGTGGCGCTTATAAAAAAGAAAAAGCCTTAGTATTAAAGCAGGGTGGTTTTTTTATAAAAACTATGTTAGGTGAGAAAAAACTTGACATTGATATAGCGATAAATATTGTACATGGAAAAGATGGTGAAGATGGCAAAATAGCTGCTTTGCTTGATTTTTATGGTATAAAATACATAGGACCGCGCATAGAAGCTAGTGTTTTATCTTTTAATAAGGTTTTAACTAAACTTTATGCGCAAAGTGTAGGGGTAAAAACACTTGATTATAGGGTTTTAAATTTACATAAAGAGCAAAATGTTTCTTTAGATTTTCCTTGTATTTTAAAGCCTGCAAGATTAGGTAGTAGTATAGGTATAAGTATAGTTAAAGATGAAAGCGAGCTTAAATATGCTAAAGATGTTGCTTTTGAATTTGATGAGGATGTTGTAGTAGAACAATTTGTAAGCAATATTAAAGAATACAACTTAGCAGGTTGTATGATAGGTGAAAAAATGGAATTTTCTATCATTGAAGAGCCTAGAAAAAATGAAATTTTAGATTTTGAACAAAAATATTTAGGTTTTTCAGAAAGTTCTAAAGTGAGTGAAGCAAATATTAGCGAAGAATTAAAACAAAAACTAAAGGATAATTTTACGAGAATTTATGATCCTTTGTTTAAAGGAGCTTTGATTCGCTGTGATTTTTTTGTGATAGATGATGAGGTTTATTTAAATGAGATTAATCCAAATCCAGGATCATTGGCAAATTATTTATTTGAAGATTTTACTAATATAATTAATAATTTAGCAAAAAATATAGAGTTAGAAAAGCAAATCAAGATCGATTATGCTTTTATTCACAGCATTAATGGACAAAAAGGTAAATTGTAATCATGGCTACTTTTAGCAAAGATGAAATTTACACTGCAACTGAAGTAGTAAGAAATTTCAGCACTATGCTTGAAAAAACAAAAAAAAGTGAAAATAGCAGGGTGGTGATAGTAAAAAATAATAAATTTGAAGCCGTGCTTTTAAGTTTTGAAGAATATGAGCGTTTAAATGAAGCTGTAATGCTTTTAGAAAAAATTTATAAAGATAAAAAAGGCTAGAAATGGCAAAAACTAGAGTATATTCTAATGGGTATTTTTATAATTTAAGCTATGAAGTCATCAATCCAAAATGTAAAAAAACAATTCTTATTTTACACGGTTGGGGTGCTAATAAAGAGCTTATGAAACAAGCTTTTGAAAAACCTTTGAATGATTTTAAACAAATTTATTTAGATTTACCTGGTTTTGGAAATTCAAGCATAGATGCACCTATGGATTCTTATGTTTATGCCAAGGTCGTAGAAGACTTTTTAACTACAATTGAGCAAAAGGCAGATTATTTAATGGGGCATTCTTTTGGCGGAAAAGTTGCGACTATTATGTGTCATAATGCTAATTTTCAAGGTTTGATTTTACTTTCTAGTGCAGGTGTGGTTTTGCCAAAAAGCTTTAAAGTGAGGTTTAAAATAGCCTTGTTTAAAATTTTAAAAAATCTTCCTTATGGGGATTTTTGGAGGAAATTTTTTATTAGCAAAGACGCTCAAGGTATGAGCGAAGTGATGTATGAAACCTTTAAGAAGGTTGTTAATGAAAATTTAGAAAATGAATTTCAAAAGCTTAAAAACCCTATTTTAATTTTTTGGGGTAATGAAGATAAGGCTACGCCTTTAAAAAGTGGAGCGATTATCCACTCTTTGGCACAAAAAGGAAATTTTTTTGCATTAGATGGAGATCATTTTTTCTTTTTAAAACATGCTGATTTTATAAATGAAAAAATACATGAGGAATTTTTAAAAAATGATTAGTATGATAGCTTTTTTAAGTTTGAATTTTTTACTCGGATTTTACCTGATTTTAGCCTTGCAATGGTATTCTTATAAATTTTCACGCATAATTTTACATTTTGCTAAACCTTTATGGCATTTATATTTTTTAGTAATTCCTTATTTTGCTTTTGTGTTTTCTTTATATAGTGGAAATTTTTATTTATATTTTATAGTTTTTGCTTTGTCTTTGTTATATGGTGGGTATTTATATAAAAATTTAGATAAAAAGCTAGTTTTTACTACTAGAATTAAGCGTTATTTTTTATTTTTGTCGCTTTTTACTTTAGTATTTATGTCATTTTTTTGGATAGGTTTAGAAGCTTTAGTAGTCGCATTTTTATTAAGCTTTTTGGTAGAAAAAATAAGCCAAAATACATTTATAAAAAAGGCAAATAAAAAGATTTGTGATAATCCAAATTTAAAAATCATTCTAATAACTGCAAGTTTTGGAAAAACAAGTATAAAAAATTTTTTATACGAACTTTTAAAAGATGAGTTTAAGTGTTATAAAACTCCAAGAAGCGTTAATACTTTTATGGGTATAGTAAAAGATATCAATGAAAATTTAGAAAATAATACTGAAATTTATATCGTAGAAGCTGGTGCAAGAGAACAAAATGATATTTTAGAAATTACAGAGTTTTTAAATCCTCAAATTTGCATAGTTGGTGAGATTGGTTTAGCGCATTTGGAGTATTTTAAAACTCAAGATAATATCCGCAGTGCTAAGTTACAAGCTTTAAAATCAAAGCGTTTAGAAAAATACTTTTTACACTCAAGTACCTTATATGAAAATGAATTTTATGATGATTATTTAAGTGATGTTAGGGCAAGTTTAGAAGGTTTAGATTTTAAAATAAGATTAGATGATGATATTTATGATTTTCATGCAAATTTATTAGGTGCTTTTAATGCTTATAATATTAGTGTATGTATTTTGCTTGCTCATTATTTAGGAATAAAAATAGAAAATATTATAAAAAGTGTATCAAATTTAAAAGCAGTAGAGCATCGCTTGCAAGTGATTTCTAAAGAACCTAAATTTATCATAGATGATGGTTTTAATGGAAATTTTAAAGGTATGAGTCAAAGCTATGAGCTTTGCAAAAGTTATCAAGGAAGAAAAGTTTTAGTAACTCCTGGTATAGTTGAAGTTAATGAAGAAGAAAATATAAAATTATGTAAGATAATCAATGAATGTTTTGATTTTGTAATTATTACTTCAGAAGCTAATAGTGTGATTTTACAAAAACATATTACATTAGATTTTTATGTATTAAAAGAAAAATCTCAACTTGTGCAAGCTTTATCAAAATTAACTCAAAATGGAGATTTGATTTTATTTTCTAATGATGCACCAAGTTTTATGTAAAACCATTTAGCTTAAAAAGGCCAAATGGTTTCCATAAATTTTGTACCCCAAGGCTTACGCGTTGATTTATCTATATCACCTTCAGTTTTATAAAGAATTTTTGCATCTGCTATATATTTACTATCTATCATATTATCTTGAGAAATATCGTAAGGCCTTATAACCCCGCTTAGCTGAATGATTTGTTTTTCGCCGTTAATTAAAAGCTCACGGCTTCCCTCTATAAAATAATTTCCATTAGATAAAACTTTAATCACTCTAGCAGAAATAGTAGTTTGGAAATTTTCACTTCTAGTTTGGCTTCCTGTACCTTGATATTGTGAAGTACTTGCTGTGGTATAGCCTATATTTGTATAATCATTGATAAAATCTCTAGCTTTGCTAAGTCCGGCACCGGTGGTTATTTGTCCTCCACCTAAATTAACATTATTGTTTTTACTTGTAGCTTTAGAGCCTTGCGAGTTTTGTGTAGCATTTTCTCTAATGACTACAGTAACTAAATCATTTACATTCATTGCTTTTTTATCAGAAAACAAAGGATTATCTCCTTTGCCAAACAGCGATCCAGGATTACTTTGGGTGTTATGATTTTGTTTTGGAGCTAATTCTTCTACATATGTTGGAGGTTTCATATTAATATGTGGATCGACTGTAGCACTACAACCAAACATTACAAAAGGTAACAAGTAAAAATTAACATTTTTAAATTTCATAGCTTTATAACCTTATATTATTGTGATGAATTTTAAAATTATTATATTACAAAAAAACAATTATTTTGTTAAAAAAGAGGAAAAAATGAAATCCATGTTTTTATTAAATTGTGTTGATGAGAAATTTTTAACACAGTCTTTAGAAAAAGTTCAAGGTAAAATAGTTTTTTATTTTCCTATTTTTTGTGAGAAAAATAAAGAAAAAATTGCTTTAATATGCTCAAAAACCAATTTCAAGTTAGATTTTTTTAGTAGTTTTGAAAAAAATAATTATCAAGGCAAATTTACTCAAAATTCAAATGATTTTTTTAAAAAAATAATTCAAGATTATGAAAAATTAAAAAAAGAAAATGATTTTGTTGTAGTGGTTGGAGTAGATGATTTTGGCTTGATGGGTGATTTGAATTTAAATATAGCCTTAGCTAAAGAGTTAAACACTCCTTTATATGCAAAAAGTCAAGATGAAAATCATACTATGTTAAATTTCTTACTAAGCCAAAAGCTTAGCGACTTTGTTTTGTTAAAAGAAAATGAAGATTTTACTCAAGATTTATTACAAGAATATACTTATAAAACTCAGGCAAGATTTTCTTATGAGCTTTTTGAAAAAGCAAAAGCAGATAAAAAAATAGTGGTTTTACCTGAAAGTTTTGATGAAAGAGTATTAAAAGCTAGTGAGTTTTTAATGCAAAATGAGATTGTTGATTTGATTTTACTAGGCGATAGCAATGAAATTTGTGCCAAAGCTAATAGTTTAAATATTAATATCGATGGTGTGCGCATTATAAATCCTAAAAATTCTCAATATAATGAAGAATTTGAAGAGCTTTTGTATGAAGCTAGAAAAAGTAAAGGTATGAGTAAAGAAGAAGCTAAAAAGTTAGTACAAGATAAAACATATTTTGCGACCTTGCTTGTACATACTCAAAAAGCGCATGCTATGGTAAGTGGAGCAAGCACAACTACTGCTGAAACTATTCGTCCTGCTTTGCAAATTATCAAAACAAAACCTGATGTGAGCTTAGTTTCTGGTATGTTTTTTATGTCTTTAGAAGATAAGGTTTTGGTTTTTGCTGATTGTGCTGTTATGCCAAATCCAACCCCTGAACAACTTGCTGAAATTGCTTATGTGAGTGCAAATAGTGCTAAAGCTTTTGGACTTGATCCTAAAGCGGCTTTGCTTTCATATTCTAGTGGAGATAGCGGAAGTGGGGCTAGTGTAGATGCAATTAAAGAAGCTACTAAAATAGCTAAAGAAAAATATCCTCAACTTGAGCTAGAAGGTCCTATACAATTTGATGCAGCATATGATATGCTAACAGCAAAAAGTAAAATGCCAAATTCTAAAGTAGCAGGAAAGGCAAATGTATATGTGTTTCCTGATTTAAATGCGGCAAATATTTGCTATAAAGCAGTGCAAAGAACAGCAAATTCTTTAGCTATTGGCCCGATTTTACAAGGTCTTAAAAAACCAATTAATGATTTAAGTAGAGGTTGTTTGGTAGAAGATATTGTTAATACTGTGATTTTAAGTGCTATTCAAGCACAAGAATAAGGAGAAAAATGAAAATATTAGTTTTAAATTCAGGTTCATCTTCAATTAAATTTAAGCTTTTTGAAAAAGATGAAGCCCTAGCATCTGGTTTAGTGGAAAAAATAGGCGAGCAAAGCTCTAAAATAGAATTAAAAGATCTAAAAAATGGTCAAAAATATCAAAAAGAATTAGCGATTAAAGATCATGAACAAGGTATTGAATTAGTAAATGAATTATTTGCTCAAAGTGGAATTTTACATGATTTAAATGAGCTTGATGGGTGTGGACATAGGATAGTTCATGGAGGTCCAAATTTAACCAAACATTGTTTAGTAGATGATGAAATTTTAAAAGAAATTGATAGAGTTGCTCACATAGCACCTTTACACAATCCTGCGCATTTAATAGGCATTAAAACTATGATAAAAGCCGCTCCAAAAGTTCCTAATGTGACAGTTTTTGACACAGCTTTTCATCAAAGCATGCCTGATTATGCTTATATGTATGCTTTGCCTTATGAGTTTTATGAAAAACATCAAGTTAGAAAATACGGCTTTCACGGTACATCACATTCTTATGTAAGCAAGCAAGCTGCACATATACTTGGTAAAAATATTAATGAATTTAATGCAATTAGCGCTCATCTTGGAAATGGTGCGAGTGTTTGTGCTATAGAAAATGGAAAATGTGTAGATACTTCTATGGGCTTTACACCGCTAGAAGGTTTGATTATGGGAACTAGATGTGGTGATATTGATCCTGCTGTATTACCATTTTTAGCAAAAGAATTAAATTTAAATCCATCCGATTTAGATACTATAATGAATAAAAAAAGTGGTGTTTATGGAATTTGTGGGTTTAATGACTTTAGAGATATTGAAGCGCAAATTGAAGAAAATAACGAAAAAGCAAGACTTGCTCTTGATATGTTTTGTTATCGTTTGAGTAAATATATTGGCTCATATTTTGCGATTTTACCTAGAGTCGATGCGTTGATTTTTACTGCTGGTATAGGTGAAAATGACAATATTGTTAGAGCAAAAGTTTGTCAAAAACTAGCACATTTGGGATTTGATATAGATTTAGATAAGAATGCACAACTTAGAAATGGTAAGATTAGTAAAAAAGACTCTAAAATTAAAATTTTAATTGTTCCAACAGAAGAAGAATTAGAAATAGCTAAAATTACCACAGAGCTTATTAAAAATAAATAACCTTGAGTTTTAAAACTCAAGGTTTGTTTTAAAATGCAGGAACTACTGCACCTTGATATTTTTCATTGATAAAATCTTTTACTTTTTGACTTTGCAAAGCCTTTGCTAAAGCTTTGATTTTAGGGTTATCTTTATTATCTTGAGTGGTTACTAAGATATTTGCATAAGGACTTTCTTTGCTTTCTATTAAAATAGAATCTTTTACAGGATTTAAATTTGCTGATAAAGCATAGTTTGAATTAATCACTGCAAAATCAACATCATCTAAAGCTCTTGGAAGTTGTGCCGCTTTTAACTCTTTAAATTTGATATTTTTTGGATTATCTTTAATATCAAGTGGAGTTTTTAATGCGCTATTTTCAAAACTAACTAGTTTAGTACTAGCGATAATATCTAAAGCTCTGCTTTCATTTGTCGGATCGTTTGGCACAGCTATAGTAGCATTTTGTGGAAGATCTTGGATATTTTTATATTTTTTAGAATAAATAGCCATTGGTTCGATGTGAATTTTTGCAACGCTAATTAATTTTGTGCCTTTATTAGCATTAAACTCATCTAAATAAGGCTGATGTTGGAAGAAATTCGCATCAAGTTCTTTACTATCTGTACTAAGATTTGGTAAAACATAGTCGTTAAATTCTTTAATTTCTAATGTGTAACCTTCTTTTTTTAGCAAATCTTTAGTTTGTTCTAAAATTTCAGCATGGGGAATAGGTGTTGCACCTACAGTAATAACTTCATTAGCAAATAAACTTGCACCTAAAATTGTGCTTACAGTGAGCAATTTTAACAATTTCATTTCAACTCCTTTTTATAGTTTTTAAATGCTTGATTATATTGTAAAAATATTAATAAGATAAGATAAATTTTATTTTTGTTTGTTTTTGTATTCTTTGGCAAAATGTTTAAGTTCTTTTATAAATTTTATATAACCACCTTTGTGCCAATTTTTTTGAGCCTTAATGAGAGCTTGTCCGATTTTGTAAGAATAAGTATTTTGATTTTTAATACCCTCGCTTTTATAATCATCATAACTTGATAAAGGGGGAAGCTTAAGATAAGGTTTTGTTTTTAAATCTTTTTGATATTGCTTGGCAAGTTTTGTGTGTTTATAGTAAATCTTTAACAAAGTAAAAGGTAAAAAAGGAATTTTTTTCTTATTTTTAGTGCATTCTATAAAAGCATAACCTAGCTTATATGATAAATGATATCTTGTACGTTGAATAGATTGTTTATTATCTTTATAAAAAGATCCTGTATATTTACTTCCTCCAAGCTCTAGCCATTTTTCATAATATTCTTGCCATTTAGGCCATGTTTGATTGCAAAATTTACTATTCCAAAAACGACTATTAGTTCCACAAGCATGAACTATAGAAGCATTTTGCGTAAGATTTGTAAGATAATGAGTACTTCCTGTGTATTTGTCTTTTAAATCTTTGACTTTAAAGTGATTTTCATAAATCATCAAGGAAAAAACTCCTTGATCCTGCCAGTTTTTAGTATTTTGTGAAAGATAATTATAGATAAATTGATAACACTGTAAAGGATTTGGTATAAGATCGTTAAATACTAAAATCCCTGTTTGATATACTCGTTTATTGCTGTGATTTTTTTCCAAAGGCAGAGCTGTTTGAAGCAAAGTTTTACCCAATCTTGCACCAAAATGATATTTTCTAGCTCTTAATTTGATAAGTTCATCTATGCTTTTTAAAAGTAAAACATCAAAATCAAGATAAATAATACTTTCACATTCATCTAAAAACTTAAAAGCTTCAAATCTTGCAAAAGCCATATGTGTCCATCTTTTTAAGAAAAATAAATTATTAATATCGTTTTGATTTTTACCAAGAGTAGCTAAAAAATCTTCTTGACTAAAAGGAATAAATTTAATTGTTTTATTTTTAACAATTTTTTGCATGATATTTTGATCATTTAAGCTAAAACCATCATGTAAAATATAAAATACATTTACCTTCTCACCCATAACATCCATGATGTTAATAAGTAAGGTTCCTATGGTAAAGCTTGAATTTTTAGTCGCTGCTAGCAAAATACCAAGTTTATGTTTCATTGTTTATCTTTTGGTGATTTTATAAAGAATATTTCCTATAAATTGTATGATTTGAACCAAAACAATTAAAATCACAACGGTTTGAATCATAATATCAGTTCTAAAACGCTCATAACCATAGCGAATAGCCACATCACCTAAACCACCACCACCAACAGTTCCTGCCATAGCAGAAAATCCTATTACGATGATTAAAATCAAAGTAATACCATTAATAATGCTTGGTAAAGCCTCACTAAACATAACTTTAAAGATAATTTGTGCTTTGCTAGCTCCATAAGATCTTGCCGCTTCAATGATAGCAGGATCAATTTCTTTAAAAGCACTTTCAATCATTTTAGCTAAATAAGGCGCAATTCCTATGGTAAGTGGTACTATGGTGGCAGTTGTTCCTATACTAATACCAATGAGATATTTTGTAAAAGGACTTAAAACTACAATGAGTACTAAAAATGGAAAGGATCTTAAAATATTAATGATAAAATCAAGCACGCCATAAATACTTTTATTTTCCCACAAGCCACCTTTATCAGTAACAGTAAGCACAATTGCAGGGATAAGTGCGATTAAAAAAGCTAAAAAAGTGGCTGTAAAACTCATATAAAGAGTTTCTAATAATGCCGGATAAAGTATATTTTCAAAATTTCTTAAAATTGCTTCTAAATTCATTACACAAGCTCCCAAATAACGCCATTTTCTTGTAAATATTTTAAAACTTTTTCTTGATCTTTAGCTTCTATGTTGATTACCAAATTTCCTAAAGCATTGTTGTTTAGTTTTTCTATCTTACCCCAAACTATATTAAAATCAATATTTAAACTTCTAGCCATATGAGTGATTATGCTTTGATTTGCTTTTTCTTTGCAAAAATATAAGCGTATATTAACTCCATTTTGTGGTAAAAAATCACTCTCTCCTAAGAATTCACGCATTTTTTCACTTGGCTTTAAGAATAAATCTTCAATTTTTCCTTGACCTATGATTTGCCCATGCTCTAATAATACAGCCTTTTGTGCTATTTGTTTTACTGCTTCCATTTCATGGGTTACTAATACTACACTGATATTAAATTCTTGATTGATTTTGGCAATAAGCTCTAAAATATTGTTTGTAGTATTTGGATCAAGTGCAGAAGTAGCTTCATCGCTTAGTAAGATTTTAGGATTTAAAGCAAGGGCTCTAGCTATGGCTACCCTTTGTTTTTGCCCACCACTTAGTTCATTTGGATAAGCCTTGCTTTTAGCTAAAAGCCCCACAAGATCTAAAAGTTCATTAACTCTTTTTTGAATTGTGCTTTTGTCAAAATTATGAATTTCTAAAGGCATAGCTACATTTTCAAATACATTTTTTCTACTCATAAGTGCAAAATGCTGAAAAATCATTCCTATATCTTTTCTAAATATTCTTAACTCTTTTTCTTTTAAGGTAGCTATTTCTTTACCAAAAACCTCTACGCTACCACTTTGATAATTTTCCAGACCATTAATACATCTTAGCAAAGTTGATTTTCCTGCCCCGCTGTGTCCAACAAGAGCATAAATTTCTCCTTCTTTAACTTCTAAAGAAACATCATTTATAACTAATTCTTTGCCATAATATTTTTTAAGATTTTGTATTTTTATCACTTATTAGCCTTCTAAATTAGAAATTTCATCATTGATTTTTTCAAGTTGAGCTTTAATACTTTCAAGTTGAGTTTTATTTTGCTCAACGACTGCAGCCGGTGCATTAGAGATAAATTTTTCATTTTTCATCATAGCATCTAACTTGTTAAATTCTTTTTCGAGTTTTGTTTTTTGACTATTAAGCCTATTTAAAATACCACTTAAATCAAGATCTTGAGTTGGTATAAATACTTCTAAATTCTTACTTACATCTCTGATGGATTTTTCTAAATTTGTACTAATAAGCTCGATATTTTCACATTTTGCAAGTGTTGAGATGAAATTAGTGTAATTTTTTAACTCAGCCGTTAAACTCCCATCGTTTAATTTTATACAAGCTTTTTGAATTTTTGCATTTGCAAGTTCTACTAAGGTTTTTGCACGGCGTAAACTTACTATGCTTTCTATAATGATATTAAATAATTTTTCGATTTTTTCATCTCTAGAATTAAATTTAGGATATTTTGAAATCATTATAGATTCATGAGTTTGGATAGAAGTTTTACTTAACTCATGGTATAAATGCTCACTAATAAATGGCATAAAAGGATTTAAAAGCTTTAATGCTTCTTTAAAAATACTTCCAAGTTCTTTTATACTTGATTTTTCAGCCTTGCTAAGCTCGATCCCCCAGTCACAAAATTCATCCCAAAAAAATCTATACAAAGTGTTTGCCGCATCATTAAAGCGGTAATTGTCTAAATTTTCTCTTGTTTCTTTTACGCATACTTCAAAACGAGACAGCATGTATTTTGCCAAGTTGGTTTGAATTTTACTTTTATCTAAATCTTCAAATTTTTCTTCATTTAAAAGTAAAAATTTGCTTGCATTATAAAGTTTGTTAGTAAAATTTCTAACTTGTATGAGTTTGTCATTACTTAATTTTATATCTCTACCTTGGATAGCTAAAAGAGCAAGAGTAAAACGCAAGATATCAGCACTGTATTCATCCACACTTTGCACAGGATCAATGACATTGCCTAAAGACTTACTCATTTTTCTACCTTGCTCATCTTTAACCAAAGCATGTAAATATATATCTTTAAAAGGAAGCTCACCTAAGGCATTAGTGCTTTGAAACATCATTCTAGCAACCCAGAAAAATAAAATATCAAAGCCAGTGACTAATAAAGAATTTGGATAAAAATCTTTTAAATCATCTTCATGCCAAAGTGTGTTTTTACCCCAGTCTTTATTGCCCCAACCTAAAGTACTCATAGCCCAAAGACCTGAAGAAAACCAAGTATCTAAAACATCAGGGTCTTGTTTGAAATTAGTGTTTTGGCACTTTGGGCATTTACTTGGAGTTTCTTCGCTTGCCCATTCATGGGAGCATTCGCAATAATATACAGGAATTTGATGACCCCACCAAAGTTGTCTTGAAATACACCAATCTTTTAAATCTCTCATCCAAGCATTAAAACTATTAATCCAATGTGCAGGGTAAAATTTACTTCCACCAAGATTAACTTTTTCTATGCTTTCTTTTGCGATTTCATTTTTTACAAACCATTGTTTAGAAATATATGGCTCAACCACATTTTTACAACGATAGCAATATCCTACTTGATTAGTATAATCTTCTATTTTTTCAACAAAACCTTTTTCTTGCAATTCTTTTATAATAACATCTCTTGCTTCTAATCTTTCTAAGCCTTTAAAATGCAAGCAATGTTCATTTAAAATACCTTTTTCATCAAAGATGGTGATAAATTCAAGTTTATGTCTTAAGCCTACTTCATAGTCATTATGATCATGTGCTGGGGTTACTTTCACAAAGCCTGTACCAAATTCCATATCCACATGCTCATCAGCAATAATAGGAATTTTTCTATCTATTAAAGGTAAAATGACATTTTTACCTATTAAGTGTTTAAATCTTTCATCGTTTGGATTAACCATCACAGCACTATCGCCAAAATAAGTTTCTGGTCTTGTGGTGGCTACTATGATGTATTCTTGAGAATTTTCTAAAAAATATTTTAAATAATATAATTTTCCTTTATTTTCTTTATGTTCAACTTCTATATCACTTAATGCTCCATCATGAGTACACCAATTTACCATGTAATTTCCACGCACAATAAGTTTTTTATCATAAAGATCTACAAAGGCTTTTTTTACTGCATTTACCAAACCCTCATCCATGGTAAAACGTAAACGACTCCAAGCAGGAGTGATACCTAAAATTCGCATTTGCTTAACTATAGTGCCACCGCTTTGTTCTTTCCATTCCCATACTTTTTTTATAAATTCTTCTCTGCCTAAATCTTCTTTTTTAACACCTTGAGCTAAAAGTTGTTTTTCTACAACATTTTGTGTTGCAATGCCTGCATGATCAAGCCCCGGTTGATAAAGGGTTTTATAGCCATCCATTCTTTTATAACGCGTTGTGATATCTTGTAAAGTACAAGTTAGTGCATGGCCTATATGTAAAACACCTGTTACATTGGGTGGTGGCATCATAATACAAAAGTTTTTGCCTTTTTCTTGAATTTTTTCATTGCCATTGATTTCAAAATATCCGCGTTCTTCGCAAATTTTATAATATTCTTTTTCTAGTGATTTATCATACATAATTGCTACCTTGAGAATGAAAATAAATTGTTATGTTAGCTTAAAATTGTTAAAGAAGTTTTGAAATTTAGAAATTAGTTATAAAAAACTAATTTCTACTTTACGGTTATTTTGTCTTTGAGAATCAGATTTATCTTTAGTAGGGTAGGTATCTTTTCCTAAAGATTCTATTTCTATAACTTCGGTAAAGCTAAAGAAATGTTTAGCCACATTCATTGCTCTATTTAGTCCTATCATATAGTTGGCAAAAGTACTACCTCTATCGTCTGCATAACCTTGAATTTTGATTCTTTTGATTATATCTTCTCTTGCTAGGTTTTGATTGATTTTTTCAAGTAAATTTTCATTGCTGTATTCGCTATATCCATTTCTTTCAAATAAAAATTTCAAATCAGAAATTTTAACATCTACATAATTGTATTTTTTCTTATTTTTAGCAAAAACAATATCTTTATTATATATACTTAATTTCATATTGTCATTTGAAAGCATATCGATAAAAATCGTTAAATTATAATCTTGAGAATTAGCTTTAACAGGATTAATCATTTCTTTTAACATATCAACTCTATAATCACTTAAACTTTTTCCATCTAATACATAAACTTTAACAAAATCATCACTCAATCTTGGCTCGTATCTGCTAGTTTTGCCTTTTGCAATGTATTCTTGCATAGTATTTTTATATTTTGTTGTTTTTTCTTTTTTTACGTTTGTTTGTTTGTTATTTTCAACTGGAACTTTTTTTTCTTCTTGGGCTACTTTAGGTGCGATAGTTTCATTTTTAGAAACTTCAGCTATATTTGTTTGGGTTGTTGGCACGACTTCTTGAGTGCTTGTATTTTCATCTATGATAGGATTATTTTGTACTGGATTTTCTTCTTTTAAAGACTCTTGAACTGTTTGTTGTGATTGATAAGTATTATCACTTATATTATTTCTTTCTTGATTGTATTGAGTGCTTGGTGGAGTGTAGCTTTGATAAGAACTACTTTTTTTATAATCATATACATAAGTATTTGAATCATCTTCAAAATACCACATATAAAAACCAATACTAGCGCCTATTAGCACCACAAAAGCTATACTAAAAGCAATAATACTTTTCATTTTTTATCCTTTGTGAAGTCCTTAAAAGGACTTTTGATTATTTATAATTTTTAATAGAATTTTCTAAAATTTCACTTGCTTTTTCAATACCTGCAAATTCTTTTACTTTTACCCATTTGTTTGGCTCAAGCATTTTATATGTCTCAAAGAAATTTTTGATTTTATCTAAGCTTGCTTTTGGTAAATCATCTAAACTTTTAATACTATCATATCTTGGGTCAATTTTACTTACAGGAACAGCTAGTAATTTTTCATCCATACCGCTTTCATCTTCCATTAATAACACTCCTATTAAACGACAAGGAATCACAGCTCCTGCTTGAATAGGGTATTCATTTAAAACTAAAACATCAATAGGATCGCCATCATCTGCAAGGGTGTTTGGTATAAAACCATAGTTTGCTGGATAAAACATAGCTGAATACATTACACGATCAACCATGATAGCTCCGCTTTCTTTGTCAAGTTCGTATTTAATGTTTGAACCATAAGGAATTTCAATAACCGCATTAAGTTTGTTTGGTACTTCTCCAACTTTGATTTTGCTAATATCCATTTTTTATCCTTTATTTTAATAAATCATTAATTAAATTTTTCATATCAGCTACGATAGCTTCAATACTTCTTTCACCATTGATTACATGGTGGATATTTTCTTTGGTATAAAAATTTATTATTTCTTCTAAAGGTTCCAAATAAACTTTCATTCTATTATTGAAAACTTCTTCGTTATCATCAGCACCTCTAGCACGCCCTAAAACTCTTTCTCTAGCAACTTCTTCGCTAACTTTAACTTCTATAACACCTTTTAAATTTACTTCGCTTTGATTTTTTAATACCTTATCAAACTCAAGCATTTGCTCAACACTTCTTGGATAGCCATCGATAAGTATCGTGTTGGTTGGTGCATTTTTTAAAGCAGTGATGATAGTATTAACTACTACTTCTAAAGGAACTAAATTTCCCTTAGAAATAAAACTATCAATAGTCTTTCCAAGCTCACTACCACTAGCAACCTCTGCTCTTAGTAAATCACCTGTAGAATAATGAGTAATGCTTGTATCATCTTTAGCTATGATACTTGCATCGGTTGTTTTACCACTACCTGGTGCACCTATGATTAAAAATAATTGTTTCATTTAGTATTCTCCCTTAATCTTATACCTAATTCTCTCATTTGTTCATTGCTTACTTCGCTTGGAGCTTGAGTCATAAGACATTGCGCTCTTTGTGTTTTAGGAAATGCTATAACTTCTCTAATGCTTGAAGATTTTGTTAAAAGCATGATAAGTCTATCAAGACCTATTGCTATACCACCATGTGGTGGTGCTCCAAAGCTTAATGCATCAAGCAAGAAGCCAAATTTCTTTCTTTGTTCTTCTTCATCAATATTTAAAAGTTTAAAGACTTTTTGTTGGATAGGGCTTTTATGAATTCTTATACTACCACCGCCTAGTTCTACACCATTTAACACCACATCATGTGCAATAGAATTAATCTCTTCTAAGTCTTGCTCATCAATATTTTTTGGCATAGTAAATGGATGGTGCATTGCAGAATAGCTTCCATCATCATTTTGCTCAAACATAGGAAAATCAATAACCCATAAGAATTCTAACTTATCCTCATCAATGATTTTCATTTCTTCAGCAAGGAATAATCTAAATCTACCCATATAATCAAGCACAGTTTTCTTAGCTCCTGCACCAAAAAATACTACATCTCCAACTTCTAATTCGCATCTTTGGATTAAAGCATTTAAATCTTCTTCACTAAAGAATTTGCAAAGTGGACCCTTAGGACCATCTTCTTTCATTTGTATAAATGCAAGTCCTGCTGCACCGAATTTACGCACAAATTCTTCAAATCTTTGCATTTGGCGTTTAGAAAAAATCGTATCTCCTTTTGGAACTCTTAAAGCTTTAATGCGATTTTTCTTTGTATCTTTTGCAATATTTGCAAAAATTTCGTTATTTGATTTTGCAAAAATATCAATCACATCAATAAAATTCATATCAAATCTTAAATCAGGCTTATCAGAGCCATAATTTTCCATAGCTTCTTTATAACTCATTTGTCTAAAAGGTATGCTAATTTCTTTTCCGCAAGCTTTGAAAATATCTTTGAGTAAATTTTCTGCCATAGCTATGATATCTTTTTGTTCACAAAAACTCATCTCTATGTCTATTTGAGTAAATTCAGGTTGGCGATCTGCTCTTAAATCCTCATCTCTAAAACATTTTGCAATTTGAAAATATCTATCAAATCCTGAACACATTAAAAGTTGTTTGAAAAGTTGAGGACTTTGAGGTAGGGCATAAAATTCACCTTGATGTACGCGTGATGGTACCAAATAATCTCTTGCACCTTCTGGAGTGGCTTTAGTTAAAATAGGGGTTTCAACTTCTAAAAATCCCATGCTTGATAAAGAATTTCTTGCTGCTATACAAGCAGTTGATCTTAGAGCAAAATTATCATAAAGTTTTTTACTCCTTAAATCTAAAAATCTATATTTTAATCTTAATTCTTCATTTACGCTTTCATCGCCTATAGCAAAAGGTACTACAGCGCTTTCATTTTCAATAGTAAGTTTGTTTATAACTACTTCTATTTCTCCGGTTTTTAATTTAGGATTTACAAGTCCTTCACCGCGCGGGCGAATTTTTCCTTGTGCTATTAAAACGTATTCGTTTCTTACTGATGAAGCTATATTATGTGCTTCTTGATTATCTGCAGGATCGCATACTAATTGTATAAGTCCGCTACGATCTCTAAGATCGATAAAAATTACACCTCCATGATCGCGGTAAGAATTTACCCAACCACATAATGTTACTTCCGCGCCAACATTTTGTATGTTAAGCTCTGTATTATAATGAGTTCTCAAAATTTTTCCTTAGCTTAATTTTGTTCAATTTTGTTATTATAGTATTTTATTCTTTTGCTTAGCTAAGTTTTGTTATAATTTTTTTATGAAAAAATGTATAAATATAGAAAAAATTCAAAAAATAGGTTTGTTTTGTAGGTTAAACACAAATTTAAATGAGCAAATTGATTTTTTAAGAGCAATTTTTTTGCAAAAAAATATAGAGCTTGTGTTGCTAGAGCAAGAAAAAATTAATATAAAAGCTTTACAAGAATTGGATTTTTTGATTTCTCTAGGTGGAGATGGTACGCTTTTATCTTTATGCAGACAAGTTTATCAAGCTAAAAAGCCTATTTTGGGTATAAATGCAGGAAACTTAGGTTTTTTAACAGCTCTTTCTTTTAATGAGGTAGAAAGTTTTTTTAAAGATTTTTTTAAAAGTGATTTTAAAATAGAAAAAGCCAAAATGCTTCAAATAACGCTTTGTAAAAAAAATAAAATCATTAAAAAATTTGCTTTTAATGACGCGGTTTTTTCGCGTGATAATGCTTTGATGGCAAATGTGGAAGTTTTCTTTGAAAATAAACTTTTTAATGCTTATTATGGAGATGGTTTGATTATAGCTAGTTCAAGTGGTTCAACTGCTTATAATATTAGCGCAGGTGGGCCTATAGTGCATCCTTGGAGTGAAATTTTTGTTTTAACGCCAGTTTGTTCTCATTCTTTAACCCAAAGACCTATAGTTTTGCCTTATGGATTTGAGCTTGAATTAAAAGTTGAGCATTGTTTACTGTATTTAGATGGACAAGAAGTGATTGATCCTAAAGAATATGATAAAATTCTTATAGGGCTTAGTAAAAAAGAACTTAGTTTTATACATAAAAAAGATAGAGATTATTTCCAAGTTTTAAAAGAAAAGTTAAATTGGGGTAAGTGATGATAGAAAGTATTTTGATTAAAGAAAATTTAGGTTTTAAACAAGCAAAATTAGACTTAGAAGCTGGACTTACTGTCTTTACTGGCTTAAGTGGTGCTGGAAAGTCTGTACTTTTTAAGGCTATTTTAGCAGCATTTGCTCTAAGTGAGAGTGAAGCAAAGATGGTGGAAGTTTTATTAAACGATGAGCTTGAATTAGATGAGTTTGGTATTGAAAATGAAGAATTAAATGTATTTAAACTTTTAAAAGATAAAAGCTCGCGTTATTTTATCAATAATCAACTTATTTCAAAAAAGAATTTAGCCTTGCTTTCTAAGAAATTTGTAAAATATCTTTCAGCTAAGGAAAATAATGAGTTCTCAAATGAAAGATTTTTAAACTTACTTGATTTTATGCAATCAAAAGAAGATAAGAAATTTCAAGATTTTTTAAATGAATATAAAAATATTTATAAAGAATATATGGAAAATAAAGCTAAATTAGAAAAAATTCAAGAAGAAGAAAAAAAGGTAGAAGAATTAAAAGAATTTGCGAGCTTTGAAATACAAAAAATCCAAAGCATTAATCCAAAAATTGGTGAATTTGATGAATTAATGAGTTTTAAAAAAAGACTTTCTAAAAAAGACAAAATCGACGCAGCTTGGAATAGGGCAAGTAGAATTTTTGAGTTAGAATCGGCAGTGGTTGAAGCTTTGCAAATTAGTGATGTTGACAGTTCATTTTTTTCAGAGTGTTTAAATGAATTAAGAGCAGTGTGGGAAAATCAAAGTTTTGATGATTTTGATTTTGATATAGAAGAAGTGCTTAATAGGATAGAAAAACTTTCTTCTTTGATTTCAAAATATGGAAGCATAGAGGAAGCTTTAGAAGCTTTAGAGAAGAAAAAAGCAGAATTAGCTCATTATGAAAATTTAAGTTTTGAAAAAAAGGAGTTAGAAAAAAAAGTGCAAAATGCTAAAATGCTTTTAGATGAGAAAAGCCAAAAATTAAGTACTTTGCGTAAAAAAAGATTAAAAGAGCTTGAAAAATTACTTAATTTTTATCTTGAAAAACTTTATATGAAAGAAGTTAAATTAGAACTTAAAGATTGCGCTTTAAGTATTTTAGGTAAAGATGAAGTGAGTTTAAATATCAATGAAGCTAGTTTGAAAAATTTAAGCTCAGGCGAGATAAATCGTTTAAGACTTTCTTTTATTGCAACTGAATGTAATGTTACCAATAAAGCTAGTGGGATAATATTTTTAGATGAAATCGATGCAAATTTGAGCGGCAAAGAAGCAATGAGTATAGCCGAAGTTTTAAAAGAGCTTGCTAAGTTTTATCAAATTTTTGCAATTTCGCATCTACCGCAACTTTCATCAAAAGCAAGTAACCATTTTTTAGTAGAAAAAATAGAAAATGAAAGTAGGGTAAGAAAAATAGAAAAAGAAGAAAGAGTGAGAGAGCTCGCTAGAATGGTAAGCGGGGAAAATATCACACAAGAGGCTTTAGAATTTACTAGAACTTTACTTTAAAAACAAAAAGTAAATTTTCTATATGATATAATAATAGTTTTAAATTACAAAGAGAGTTGGTTATGGAAGAAAAAATTTTAATTATTGATGATAATAAAATGCTTACAAAGCTTTTAGCAAAAAAAGTAGAGAATACTTTAGGTCTAAAAGTGGATGTTGCTTTTGACATGAATAGTGCTAAAGAATTAGTAAAAAATGATTATTTTATGGCTTTTGTGGATCTTTGTTTACCAGATGCTCCTAATGGAGAAGTGGTGGATGTGGTTTTAGAAAAAAATATTCCTGCTATAGTGCTTACTGGAAGCAGTGATGGTCAAACACGTAAAAAATTTATGGAAAAAGATATTATAGGTTACATTCAAAAAGATAGCGAAAGTTGTATTGATGAAATGCTAAGCTCCATTAGAATGCTTCAAAAAAATAATAAAACTAAAATTATTTTAGCAATTGCTAATGTAACTTTACGTGCGGAAATGAAAAAAAATCTTAATAATCAGCTTTTTAATGTTTTAGCAGCAGCACATGGAGAAGAGGCGCTAAATTATCTAAGTGATAATCCTGATACAAAATTAGTAATTTGCGATGCAACTATGCCTGTAATTAATGGGGAAGATTTGCTTGTAGAAATTCGCTCAAAATACTCTAAAATAGAACTTGGTGTGATTATGGTTGGAGATAAAGATGATGCGTTAGAGGCAAGAGCTTTTAGGAAAGGCGTGAATGATTATGTGATTAGACCTTTCCAAAAAGAATCACTTAATTGTAGAGTGAATAATTGTTTAGATTATATGCAAAAATGTGTTTTACTTGATGAATATAGTTTGGGTAAAGATTTGCTAACAGGTCTTGATGATTATGCAAATTTTGAAAAAAGATTTTTAGATTATTTAGAAGATATGCAAGAAAATGAAGAAATGGCTTTGGCATTAATTGATATTGATAATCTTGCAACAATCAATTATGAGTTAAGCTATGATTGCGGTGATGGAGTGATAAAACACACAGCTAAAAAAATCAAAGATCAAATTCGTGGTATGGATTTAGCAACTAGAATTGAAGATGGTAAATTTTACGTACTTTTAAAAAATACAGATAATAAAGAAGCATTGAAAGCTTTTTCAAATATAAGAGTAAATATTGCTAAAGAAAGTGTTTTAATAGCTCTAGATGAAGTAGATTATAGTGTTTCTGTGGGGGTTGCTTTTGGAATTAAAACAAGTCAAATGCAAGATTTGCTTAATAATGCTCAAAAGGCACTAGATTTAGCTAAGGCTAATGGTAAAAATAGGGTAGAGGTATGTTTTTAGATTATGATTTTAATGAAAAAATCATAGATACGCATTGTCACCTAGATAGTCAAGCTTATTTTGGATATTTGGATGAGATGTTAAATCATGCCTTTGCTAATGGAGTAGATAAAATCATCATACCTGGTGCAGATATAAAAGATTTGCCAAGAGCAAGAGAGATTGCGCATAATTATAAAAATGTGTATTTTTCTTGTGGGGTACATCCTTATGATATAGATGATTTTGATTTGGATATTTTAAAAGAATTTATAAATGATAAAAAATGCGTTGCAGTGGGTGAGTGCGGGCTTGATTATTATCGTTTAAATGCTGATGAAGATGAAATAAAAGTAAAACAAAAAGAAGCTTTTATAGCTCAAATTCAACTAGCTGTTGAATATAAAAAGCCTTTGATTGTGCATGTGCGTGAAGCTAATGAAGATAGTTTTAATATTTTAAAAACATATGCAAAGGATTTACAAGGTGGTGTTTTGCATTGTTTTAATGCTAGTGAGCTTTTACTTCAGTTAGCAGATAATGGTTTTTATTTTGGTATAGGTGGGGTTTTAACTTTTAAAAATGCAAAAAAACTAGTAGAAGTTTTGCCTAAAATTCCAAAAGATAAACTTGTTTTGGAAACAGATGGACCTTATTTAACTCCAGAGCCATATCGTGGCAAGGTAAATGATCCTATTTTGACACATTTTGTGGCACAAAAAATGGCCGAACTTTTAAATTTATCAAAAAATGAAATAATAAAACTTACTAATTTTAACGCTAATCGTTTGTTTTTCCAAGGTTTATAATGAAAAAAAGCTTTTTGTTTTTTATTTTAGTATTATTATGTTTAAATGTTAAGGCCTTGCAATTTACTCCAGAACATTACACGCAGCAGGCACAAATTTTAAGAAATTTAGATATAGAGGCAAGTTATCTTAGTGATATGATTTTTTTAGAATTTAAAGAATCTTCTATGGATATGCATTCTAAAACTTTAGTAGATACGATGAGGGAATTTTATAAAATCACCCCGATTATCCGTAAAATATTAGAAAAAGAAAATATTCCTCAAGAATTTTTATATTTAGCGATTGTAGAATCTGGTTTAAAAATTCATAGTATTTCAAGAACTAAAGCAGTAGGTGTTTGGCAATTTATGAAACCAACGGCACAAACTTTGGGTTTAAGGATAGATCCTTATGTAGATGAGAGAAAAGATTTGGTAAAATCAACTTATGCGGCTATTGCTTATTTAAAACAATTAAAAGAGCAGTTTGGAAAATGGTATTTGGCTATTTTGGCTTATAATTGTGGTGATGGTAAATTACGTCAAGCTATAAAAAAAGCAAAAAGTGATGATTTAAGGGTTTTACTTGATCCTGATAAAAAATACTTACCATTAGAAACTAGGATTTTTATTAGAAAAATTCTTACTATGGCTTTTTTGGCTAATAATAATGATTTTTTAATTTCTCAAGATAGTGCCTTGCTTAATTATGCTCTATCAAGTGAAGTTAAAAAAATCTCAGTTCCCCCAAGTGTTTCTTTAAGAGAGCTTGCTAAAGTAGCTAAAATGTCTTATAATGAATTTAAACGTTATAATCCACATTTTAATTATGACTTTACTCCACCTGATAAAAAAGATTATTACATGTATATTCCTTTAAGTAAAAGCGTGGCGGTAGAAAAGGCATTAGAGAATGTAAAATTAGCTAAGGTGGATACAACCATTCCGCATACAAAAATTTATATAGTAAAAGAGGGTGATAGCCTTTATACTATTGCAAGAAAACACAAAATTAGCGTTGAAAGCATTAAAGAATATAATAAAATCAAAGGGAATTTAATCAATATTAATCAAAAACTTGTGTTAAAAATTAAGGAGAATAATAATGCAAAAATTAAAACAACTCAAAAAATATCAAAAAACTCTCATACAAAAGTCGTTAGTCGTTAGTTGTGTAGGGGTTTTGTTTAGTGCTTGTAGTATGGTACCTATTAGCACGCCTACCGTGTATTACCCAGAAAGAGATTTTAAAAGTATAAAGCATAATAATACAAGCTTAAAAGGCACTATGAAACCTTATACTATTAATGGTAAAACTTATTATCCAACAGTAGTAGAAGTAGGTGAGACTGCTGATGGTATAGCTAGTTGGTATGGACCAGGTTTTCATGGTAAAAAAACTTCCAATGGCGAAACTTATGATCAACACGCATATACCGCAGCTCATA
The DNA here is from genome assembly GCF_049221845.1 of Campylobacter sp. GB48. Lineage (NCBI taxonomy): Bacteria > Pseudomonadati > Campylobacterota > Epsilonproteobacteria > Campylobacterales > Campylobacteraceae > Campylobacter > Campylobacter sp. GB48. Next base: position 20,206 of record NZ_JBMJAR010000009.1, on the reverse strand, counting down.
AAACTTTACCTATGAATACCATAGTAAAAGTAACTAATTTAAAAAATCATCGTCAAACTACTGTTAGGATTAACGATAGAGGACCTTTTGTAGCAGGTAGGATTATTGATTTATCTAATATGGCTGCAAGAGATATAGATATGATTCAAGCAGGGATAGCTCCTGTAAGACTTGAAGTGATTGGCTTTGGAACAAGTGCAAGTTCGGGTTCGGTGCATACTAATTCTAATTTAGGCAGCAGTGGAGAGATTGCTGATAGTGGTCATATTTTCCAAGGTGGATCTTTTATGGTGCAAATTGGAGCATTTAGAAATAAAAGTGGCGCAGAGCTAATAGCAAGTAGGTATAAAAACTATAATTCTTATACTTCAACAATACAAACAAGTGCTAAAGATGGCTTACATAGAGTATTTTTAAAAGGTTTTAGAAGTGAGCAAGAAGCAAGAGATTTTGTTGATAGTGGATCTTTCCCAGGTGCGTTTATAGTAAGAGAGTAAAATCATGATAGAACTTATTTTTTTAGATGTAGATGGTTGTTTAACAGATGGTAAAATCATCTACACACAAAATTATGGTGAGATTAAAGAATTTAATGTAAAAGATGGCGCGGCGATTGAAGCTTGGCAAAAGCTTGGTAAAAAAGTTGCTATCATTACAGGTAGGACTAGCGAGTGTGTATATTTTAGAGCTAGGGATTTAAAAATTGATTTAGTCTATCAAGGTATTAGTGATAAACTAGCTTGTGCTAAAGAAATTTTAGAAAAATTAAATTTAGATTTTTCTCAATGCGCTGCTATTGGGGATTATTATAATGATATGAGTTTGCTTGAAGCAGTTGGATATAGCTTCAAACCAAAAGATGCACACAAGGCTTTGAAAACTGATAAAGTTTTAAATAGAAAAGGTGGTAATGGAGCGGTGAGTGAGATGATTGAAATTTTGATTGAACATAATAATATGCAGGCTCAATGGGATAAACTTTGGCGATAAAAATTTTTGCTATATTAATGAGTTTATTTGCCTTTATTATGGTGATTTTAAGTACTCAAGATCCTTATTTATTCGCTATAAAACCACAAAAGGTAGATGTGGCAAATATGCAAGCTTTTGATGTGCTTGATTATGAGTTAAATACTAGTGTAATTAAGGCTACATATCAGGCAAGTCGATGGGTAAAATACCAAGATAAAGATATTTTTGATGATTTTAAAGTACAAGCGCTTGATTATAACTTAAGTTCAAATTTATTAGTAAGAAATGAAGAAAAATCCATTTTAGAAGGCAATGTAAGCTATTTTGATCATAATCAAACTTCTATTTTTACTCAAAAAGCAACTTATGATATGAAAAATAAAATTTTATTTTCTAATGATAATTTTAAAGCATATATAGGTTTAAATGAAGTTTTTGGGGATAATTTTTTATATGATGTAAATCAAAAAGAATTAAAAATTCAAGGAATAAAAGCATGGTTTTTAGAGCAATAATTTTTTTGTGTTTGTTAAATTTATTTGCATTTAGTGCGCAAAAAATAGAAGTTTATGCTAAAGATTTTTACTTAGATGAAAAAAATGAAACAAGTGTATTAACAGGTGATGTGGAAGTTAAAAAAGGCAAAGATGTTTTAAATTCACAAAAATTGGTTATTTATATGAAGAATAAACAGCCTGTTAAATATATAGCCACTAAAGATGCTAAATTTAAAATCATGATGAAAGATAAAACTTATCATGGAAGCGGTGATGAGTTTATTTATAATGTAGCTAAGGATACATATGAGATTAATGGCAATGCAAAAATTACAGAAATGCAAACAAAAAAAGAACTCATAGGGGATAAAATCATAGTAGATAGAAAAAATATGACTTATAGAGTAGTGAGTAAAGATAAAAAACCCGCTAAATTTATATTTGAAGTAAAAGAATGATACTAAATGCTAAATTTTTAATCTCTGCTTCTAAAATAGATGAAGCCCCGCAACCTATATACACTGAAATCGCTTTTTTAGGACGCTCTAATGTGGGTAAAAGTTCTTTGATTAATACTCTTTGTAAGAATAAAAATTTAGCAAAAAGCTCTTCAACTCCAGGCAAAACACAACTCATTAATTTTTTTGAAGTTGATTGTAAAAAAGATGAAGATAAATTTAAACTAGTATTTATTGATTTGCCTGGTTTTGGTTATGCTAAAGTGAGCAAAAAAACTAAGGCTATTTGGAATAAAAATTTAGATGAGTTTTTAAAAGAGCGCAGTTCTATCAAGCTTTTTATCCATCTGATAGATTCAAGACATGATAATTTAGATATTGATACAAATTTAGATTTGTATTTAGATTCTTTTATTAGAGCAGATCAAAAAAAAATAACAGTTTTTACAAAGGTAGATAAGCTCAATCAAAGTCAAAAAGCAAAAATTTTAAATGCAAATAAAAATGCCATTTTAGTGTCAAATTTGAAAAAAAGTGGTGTTGATAAGTTAGAACAAAAAATCATTTTAGAGAGCTTGGGTTTTAATGAGGAGTAGAAATTTAGTAAAAAATAGATTCGATTTTTCTTATTTATTTTTTTATCTATCTTTGATTTTTTATCAAGTATTAAGCTCTGTGTATTACTGGATGCCTCCTTTGTTTGGGGTATTTTTTTGTTATATGATAGTGCTTTTAAAAGAAAAAGAAAGAACCCTTAATAAACTTGACTTTAGATGGTATTTTTCTTTGTTTTATCTTTTGTTGATTGATGTTATTCATGGATTTTATCTTTTTAGCTCATGGATAGCTTTTTTTATTTTTTATCATTTTTTTGTGGATTGGTTTAAAAGTAAATTAAAACTAGGGCATTATTTGCTCGTTATATTCACTTTATGTGTTTATATTTTCATCTATCTTTTTGATGTGTTTTTAGCATATTTAGATAATAATGAAATTTTAAAATTTGGTATTGAGTATTTATGGTTTTTTGCTGTTGAAGCTTTGATTTCTTTTATTATTTTTAAAGGAAAAATCTAATTATGCGTATGCGTTTAGTAATGGGCTTTATAGCTTGCTTTTTTATGCTTTTACTAGCTAGAGTATATTATATAAGTATAAAATCTAATGTTTATTATGAAGAAATAGCCAAACAAAATGCTATTAAAACGCAGTTTTTAGCACCCGTAAGAGGACAAATTTTAGATATAAAGGGTAGACCTTTAGCAGTAAATAAATTAGGTTTTTCGATCTCTATAAAACCATATTTGTATATAAAAAAGAAAAATAGAAATCTTTTAGAGCAAGAATTACAAGCTATAGTAGGAGCTTTTCCTGATTTAAATGTCACTAAACTCAAAAGAGTTTATATGAAAGCCGATTCTTATTATAATCAAGATTATATAGAAGTGGTTCCATTTATAGAATATGATGCGATGGTTAAGCATTTTACTAAGCTAAATTTGCGTGAAAATATGCAAGTTAAATCTACCACTCAAAGATTTTATCCTTACGATGCTTTAGCTAGTCATGTTATAGGTTATGTTGGAAAAGCAAATCTAAATGATATGAATGAAAATGAAATTGCAAGATTGACTAGTTATGTAGGGCGTAGTGGTATAGAGCGTTCTTATAATGAAATTTTACAAGGCCAAAAGGGTGAAAAGGTTAGCAAGGTAAATGCATTAAATAAAGAAATAGAAGAACTTTCTTACAAAAAACCTATATCAAGTAATATTACTCTAAGCATTGATCTTGATTTGCAAGAATACTTAGCTAGTATTTTTGAAAATTTAGCAGGTGCAGCTATAATAATGGATGTAAAAAGTGGGGCTATTTTAGCAGCGGGAAGTTTTCCTGAGTACAATCTCAATCCTTTTGTAACAGGCATCACCCAAGAGGAATGGGATCGTTTGTCTAATGATTTAAACCATCCTTTTACTAATAAACTTATTAATGGACTTTATCCTCCAGGTTCAGTTGTAAAAATGGGTACAGCTTTGGCTTTTTTAGATAGTGGAAAAGTAAGTGAAAATCACAAATATTTGTGTGATTCTAACTTTGAACTTGGTGGTAGAAAATTTAGATGTTGGAAGGCTATAGGTCATGGTTATGTAGATATGAATGATGCTATTAGAGAAAGCTGTGATGTATATTTTTATAAAGGTGCTTTAGAAGTTGGTATTGATACTATTAGTTCTGTTTTTGAAAGGATAGGTTTTGGTACAAAAACAGGAGTTGATTTACCTAATGAATTCATAGGAACAGTTCCTAATAGAATATGGAAAAAAGAAAAATACAACCAACCATGGTATCAAGGTGAAACTTTAAATACAAGCATAGGGCAAGGAGATTTTCTTGCTACTCCTATGCAAGTGGCTAAATTTACAGCTATGATTGCTACAGCGAAAAATATCACACCACATTTTTTACATAGCGTTGATGATAATATTACTAAGATAAATTTTGACAATAATGAGAGTGTTTTTACGACTTTTGAACTATCAAAACTTCCACTTTTAAGGCGTGCCATGTATGAAGTTGCCAATGTTGATGGTGGGACTACAGCAAGATTTTTAAGAAATTCGCCTATTACTATAGCAGCCAAGACAGGAACAGCACAAGTAGTTGGAATTTCTCAAAGCGAAAAAAAACGTATTAAAGAAGAGGATTTGGAGTATTTTTTAAGATCTCATGCTTGGATTACTTCTTATGCGCCTTATGAAAAACCACAATATGTAGTGGTAGTTTTAATCGAACATGGGAAAAGTGGTAGTAGTACAGGGGGGCCTATACTGGCTAAAATTTATCAAAAACTTATAGATTTGGGTTATATTGATAAAAAATATATCAAGAAAAAGACTAAATAATTAGCATTCCATCGCCATATGAGTAAAAACGATAGTTATTTTCTATGGCTTCATGGTAAAGTTCTAAGGTTTTTTCTCTACCTATAAATGCTGCTACAAGCATAATTAAAGTTGATTTTGGCAAGTGAAAATTAGTAAGTAAATAATCAAGTCTTTGCGGGATATTTTGTGGGTGTAAAAACAAATCACAAAAACCTTCTTTTATTTTTTTTCTATGATAATATTCTATACAACGAGTAACAGTGGTACCAACGCCTAGTATTTTCTTAGAAGAATCAATCAAAGCACAAGTTTCATCATCAATATGAAAAAATTCTGAATGCATTTTATGTTTGCGTATATCTTCGCATTCTACACCTTTAAAAGTTCCTGCACCAACGTGTAGTGTAATAGTATGGATATTATGATTTTTTTTAAGCTCATTGATCATTGCTTCATCAAAGTGCAAGCTTGCAGTAGGTGCAGCAACTGCGCCTTGATTTTTGGCAAAAATACTTTGATAGTTAATGCTATCTTGTGCTTCATCTGCTCTTTTAATATAAGGTGGTAAAGGCACATGGCCTATTTTTTCTAAAATTTCAAAAACTTCATGATGATTAAGCTCTTTTTCATCATTAAAAAACTCTACTTCTCTTGTGCCATCATCATGTAATTTTTTGATTTTAGCTTTTAAAGAATTTTCAAAATATAAAATTTGTCCTTCTTTAATCTTACCTCGAATTTGCACTAAAAAATCATTATTTTTTAAAGAATGGTTGATAAAAAGTTCTATTTTGCTACCACTTTCTTTGTTTCCATAAATTCTTGCTTTGATGACTTTGGTGTCATTAAAGATGATTTCGCAAGGTGGTAAAATTCTAGCTAAGTCTTTAAAATGTAAATGTGAAATTTGATCTTTACATCTTTCATATACCAAAAGCTTGGCATTTTCTTTGGGTAAAATAGGAAAATTTGCTATAAGTTCATTTGGTAAGTTATAATCATAACTAGAAAGCAAAAGATCTTTATCAATCATTTTCATCATCTTCTTTTTGACTAGGATTAACTTTTTTAGCTATATAAATAGAAATCCCATAAAGTCCACACAAAGGCACAGCCATTAAAAATTGCGATATAACATCAGGCGGTGTCATCATAGCTGAAAAAACAAAAATCACTAAAACTGAAACTCTAAAGTGTTTTTTTAAAAATGCATCATCAACAAGTCCAAGTTTGGCAAAGAAAAAGGTTATTACAGGCATTTCAAAAGCCAAACCAAAAGCAATTATTAATTTAGTGAAAAAACCTACATACAAACCTATGCTAATTAAAGGTTTAAAATCTTGGGTTTGCACCCCAAAATCAATCAAAAATTTAAAAGCCAAAGGTATAACTATATAATAACAAAACAAAGCACCAAGTGTAAACATAATACTAGCAAAGCTTACAAAAGGCACTACTAGTCTTTTTTCATTATCATAAAGTCCAGGTGCTACAAACTTCCAAAACTGCCAAAAAATAATCGGTAAAGAAATCAAAAAAGCCGTAAAAAACGAAACCTTCATCGCGGTAAATAAAGGTTCTTGCAATTCAACGAAGGTCATTTGTCTTGAAATTTCAGGTAAGGCTGCTTCAACAGGTGCTTTTAGTATGTCTATGATATAGTTATTAAAACTAAAACATACAAAAAACATCACAACAACACAAGCAACACTTATAAATAATCTTTTTCTAAGTTCTACTAAATGCGGTTTTAATTCTTCAAACATTCTTAGCTTTCCATTTTCTGAGTATTTTTTTCATCTTTTTGAATTTTTTCTTCGAGATTAGAAAGTTCTTGTATATCTTTTTCTAAATCATTAATTTCACTTTTTAATTCTTTGGTGTTATTTAAAATATCTTCTTTGAGTTGATCAAATTCTTCAAAACTTAGTTTTTTTCTGATATTTTCATTAGTTTGTGAAAATTCATCTTTGTATTTTTGTGCTTCATCTTTTAATTCTGCTATTTTTAGTTCTTTATTAATACTTGCTTTTGCCTCATCAATATTGCTTTTAATGGCTTTTAAAATTTTTGCAATTTCAACTATAGTTGAAGGTAATTTTTCAGGCCCAAGCACTAAAATAGCTACAACTAAAATAACTAAAATTTCACCAAAACTCATTATTTTATCTTCTTTCGCTTGAATATATGGTTTACATTTTACATAAAAATACTTAAAAATATTATTACTTTTATTATATTAATATATAAAGATATATTGATATATTAATTTATTTCAGTTATAATCACAAAAAAAATACCGAAAGGATAAATATGTTGGATAAAATTTTAACTATTTTACAAGAATTTCTGTTTCTTTTTAGCGAAATTTCAATTTTGTTTATTTTGGTAAGTATGCTTGTTGCTTTTGTGAATGAAAAGTATTCTAAATTTTTTGAGACTCACCTAAAAAGTGATGGATTTGGAAGCTATATCAAAGCTATATTTTTAGGTGCTTTAACACCTTTTTGTTCGTGTTCAAGTATACCACTTTTAAATGCTTTTTTAAGAGCAGGCGTTCCTTTAGGTGTATGTATAGCTTATCTTAGCACCTCGCCTTTAATAAATCCTATTATAGTAGTGATGTTTGCAGTAAGTTTTGGTTTAAAAATATCCTTATTATACGTGGGATTTTTATTTTGCGTGATTTTATTTCTTGCTTTTTGTGTTTCTAAAATAAACACTCGAAAATTTTTTAATGAAGACTTTTTAAAAAATGATTTAGAGCAAAAGTCATGTTGTTCTAATAATACTTTTCAAAGCTCATGTTGTCAAAAACCCAGTTCTATTTTTGTTAAAAATTCTAAAATTAGCGGTAAAGTTTTGAAATTTAAGGCTAAGATAAAAGACTATAAAATCAAAATGTTATTTATACAAAGCTTTAAAGAATATAAAAAAATATTACCTTATATTATTATAGGTATGGGTATTGGAGCTTTTATACACGGCTTTTTCCCACAAGATTTTTTTCAAAATTATATGAAAGATTATGGAGTGCTGGGTGTCTTTATAGCTGCTTTTATAGGGGTTTTACTTTATATGAATTGTACTGCTATGATACCTGTAGCACTAGCTTTAACTACTAGCGGAATTCCTCTTGGTATAATGATGAGTTTTCTAATAGCAGGAGCAGGGTGTTCTTTGCCTGAGCTTATTTTACTTAAAAGAATTTTTAAAACAAGCTTTTTAATTTTATTTGCAAGTATGATTGTTTTTATAGCAATTAGCTTTGGGCTTTTAATATTTTTTATATAAGGATTTTTATGCAAGAGTTTTTAAAAATAACAAGTGCGATTAATGATGAAAGCAGAATTTTAATTCTAGCTTTTTTACAAAAACATGGAAAGCTTTGTGTGTGCGATCTACAAAGCTCGTTAAATATGAGTCAATCAAGGCTTTCAAGGCACTTAAAAATTTTAAAAGAAGTTAATTTTTTAGAAGTAGATAGACAAGGCGTTTGGGCCTATTATGGAGTAAAAGAAAATTTAAATAATTTTTGCAATGATGTGTTAAAAAACATCAATGAGCTTTCTATAAAGCTTCCCGAGCTTAAAAGATTTTCTTGCGAATGCCCTAAGGAATAATAATGAAAATAGCTTTTATTTGCATTCATAATAGTTGCAGATCTCAAATGGCTGAAGCTTTGTGTAAGAAAATATGTAAAGAGGTTGGATTGGATTTAGATGTTTATTCGGCAGGAAGTGATATTTCTAAAGGAATTAATCCTAAGGCTATAAAGATTTTAAAGCAAAAATACGCCCTTGATATAAGTTCTTATAAGGTAAAGAGTTTTGATAGTTTACCTAAGGATTTAGATATTGTTGTAGGAATGGGTTGTGGAGTAGCTTGTCCAAATATTGTGGCAAAGTTTCATTTTGATTTTGGTTTGGAAGATCCTAGTGATTTTGAAGATGAGGAATTTGTTAAGGTGGTAGAAAGTTTAGAATTAAAACTTAAAGAGCTTTTAGAAAAAATCATACAAGGAGAGCTTTAATGCTTGGTTTTATAGATAGATTTTTAACCCTATGGATTTTTATAGCCATGGCTTTTGGATTATTTTTAGGATTTATATTTCCTAATATTACAAATTTTTGGGAGAGTTTTAATTATAATCAAAATAATGTTTTACTTATGGTATGTTTGGTTTTAATGATGTATCCACCTTTGGCTAAGGTTGAGTATAAAAAGATATTTAAAATTTTTCATTCTTTTAAAGCTTTAATACTTTCTTTATTTTTAAATTGGATTTTTGGTCCTATTTTGATGTTTATATTAGCTTGGGTGTTTTTAAAAAATGATCTTGATTATATGCAAGGTATTATCATCATAGGTTTAGCTCGTTGTGTAGCTATGGTGGTAGTTTGGAGTGATTTAGCTAGGGCTGATAAAGAGTACACTGCTGCCTTAGTGGGTATTAACACTATTTTTCAAATTTTGTGTTTTGCTTTTTATGTGTACTTGTTTTTAGAGTTTTTTCCTTCTCTTTTGGGCTTGAGTTTTCAAAATAACCTAGAAATAAGAATGGATGAAATTTTGAAAAATGTGGCAATTTACCTTGGTTTGCCTTTTTTACTAGGAATTTTAAGTAGGGTTATTTTTATTGGTTTAAAAGGTAAAGAATGGTTTGAGCAAAAATTCTTACCTAAAATTAGTCCTATTACACTTATTACTTTGCTTTTTACTATCATTATTATGTGTTCTTATAGATCAAGTGATATTTTTAGTTTACCTTTGGATGTATTTAAAATTTGCATTCCTTTGTTTTTATATTTTGTGATAATGTTTTATAGTTCTTGGTTTATAAGTAAAAAACTAGGTTTAAACTATGAAAAAAACACAGCTATTAGTTTTAGCGCTAGTGGTAATAATTTTGAACTTGCCATAGCCATATCCATTGCGTCTTTTGGTATAAACTCATTACAATCATTTGCTGCTATTATAGGTCCATTGATTGAAGTGCCTGTTTTGATTTTACTTGTTAAATGGGCTTTGAAGTTTAAATATTGATAACACTACTAAAAATTAGTGGTGTTATTTTTTATGAGAAAATTTATGGGGATGCTTACCTTTAATATGAATAATTTTACCATCTTGTATATCATAAGCTTGCCCAAATCCTTTCACAAAGCGTCCATTATGAAAGTCAAGTTTAATCAAATGAAAATCAAGCATTGTTCTGATCATCTTTACTGCTTTATCATCTTTTACTTGTTTTTCAAATTCGTCATATTTTTTATCAAAATCATTGTTTCTTTCTAGTATGGTTGCACTTGCTTTATAGCGCAATCTTTTTCTTAATGTTACTGAGCTTGCTTTGCATTCATCTTCTAAAAACATCACTTCAATATTTTTTGGATTTGCTTTGATATTGTTAAAGTGCTCGCTGATTTGACTAATGTAAATATAATTTTCAGATTGAAATCTAAAAAATGGAGCATAAGAGCAAGTAGTCTCTCCATTTTCTGTTAGTGTTGCTAAAATGATAGAGTTATATTGAGCAATAAATTCATTAATTTCTTGATGGATATTTTCTGTGTTATCGCTTTTTGTGCCTAAACAAAGTTCTATGATTACATCTTTAATAGAATTTTCATCAGCTTTTGTTGGAAAATTAACACGTAATGTTTGATTATTGTTATAGATAATATCTAATCCTTCAAAATCAACACTTTTAAGTAAAGCTTTTTCAATGATTTTGGAGTTTGAAAATTTTTTACACAAATCTATAAGATTGGACTGATGATGTAAATTCATATGTTCTATAATAGTGTTGAAATTCATTATATTACCTCTTTTTAATTTAATATCAAAATAATATATGATAATTTTATATTTTTAATAAAATAAAAATATTCTCATCATTAAGATAAAAATCTAAGTACTAATATACAAAGCTAGTTCGTCACTTAAAAGGTAGTTAGTATTGTAAAAAAACCCATTTTTATAAATCAATTTCCCTTTTTTGCTAAGAAAAATAGTTTTGTCTTTCTCTAAAGGCTCTAATTTTTTTTCATCTATTCCTATAATACTTCTAAGTCCTAGAAAAATATGTTCTAAACGCAAATCTTTTGAATTTAAATTTTCAAGCTCTCTAAAACAAGGATTTGCTATATAATCTTTTAAACTTTTTTTAGTATAAAATCTTTGATTTTTTAAAAATCCTACTGCACTTAAACCACAGCCTATATAGTCTTTTCCTTGCCAGTAAGCAAGGTTGTGTTTACAAATTTGTCCAAAATTGCTGATTTCATATTGCTTATAACCAAGATTTTCAATCGCTTTTATAAAATACTTTGCAAGGCGTGGTGCATTTTTTTTAAAATGAAATTTTTTAGCAAATCTTGTCTTTTCTTCTATGGTTAGATTATAAGCACTTACATGGCTAATATCGAGCAAAGTAAGTTTGGAAATTTCATAATCAAGCATTTTTTTATCATCAAGTTTTGTATCATAAATTAAGTCTAAGTTGATATTGTCAAATCCTGCTTTTTTTGCGTTTTCTATACTAGTGAAAATAGCTTTTTGATCATGTATACGCCCAAGAAATTGTAATTTTTTTTCATGAAAACTTTGCACTCCAAAAGAAATACGATTAAAACCTAAATTTTTTATTTCTTTAAGCCATGTAAAATTACTTGAGTTGGGGTTAGCTTCTATACTTAGTTCACTATCTTTTTGTAAATAGCTTTGCAAAAAGATAAATATTTTTTCATAAAAATTAGCCTCCATTAAACTAGGCGTACCACCACCTACAAAAACAGTCTTTATGGAATTTTTATCAAGCTTGAAAAAATCTAGTTGATATTTTATATCTTGCATTAAGGCATTTAAATAATCTTTCTCAAAATCCTTTTTTTTAAGCGAGGTAAAAGAGCAATAAAAACACTTACTTTCGCAAAATGGTATATGTATATATAAATGCATAAAACTTCTTTAAAATGTGATTATAAATTCGTATTTTTTTGTTAGAATTATATTATTTAAAAGTCAAGGATAAGAAAATCATGGAAAAAGAAAAAAAATATAGGCCAAATGTAGCTGCTATAATATTATCATCAGCTTATCCTTTTGAATGTAAAATTTTACTTGCTAAACGTAATGATATGGAAGATATATGGCAATTTCCTCAAGGTGGTATAGATGAGGGGGAAGATGCTAAAAGTGCATTGTTTAGAGAATTAAAAGAAGAAATAGGTACAGATGAGGTTGAAATTTTAGCCGAACATCCTGAGTGGATTAGTTATGATTTTCCAGCCAAAGTTGCTAAAAAAATGTATCCTTATGATGGTCAAAATCAAAAATATTTTTTAGTTAGATTGAAAAATAAAGCTGTTGTAAATTTAAATACTAAAAATCCTGAATTTGATGCATATAAGTTTGCTTCATTAGAAGATGTTTATGATATGATTAACCATTTTAAAAAACCTATATATATTAAGGTTTTAAAATATTTTAAAGAAAGGGGGTATATTTAATGCTGATCGTACAAAAATATGGAGGAACAAGCGTAGGAACGCTTGAGCGTATTGATGAAGTTGCTAAAAGAGTAGCAAAAAGTAAAAAAACTTGCGATAAGTTAGTTGTAGTAGTTTCTGCGATGAGTGGAGTGACTAACGAGCTTATCGATTTTGCACACCATTTCAGTAAAAACCCTTCAGGCCGTGAGATGGATATGCTTTTAAGTAGTGGTGAGCGTGTAACTTCATCTTTGCTTGCTATTGCATTAAATGAAATGGGTTTAAAAGCCACTGCATTTTCCGGACGCAATGCAGGGATTATTACAGATGATGTTTATACTAAAGCAAGAATTGAACACATTGATACTACAAATATTAACAAAGCTTTAGATGAAGGATATATCGTAGTGGTTGCTGGCTTTCAAGGTATTGACAAAATGGGTAATGTTACTACTTTGGGTCGTGGTGGAAGTGACTTAAGTGCAGTTGCGTTAGCAGGAGCTTTAAATGCTGATTTATGTGAAATTTATACTGATGTAGATGGAGTATATACTACAGATCCTAGAATTGAACCAAAGGCTAAAAAGCTAGATAAAATTTCTTATGAAGAAATGCTAGAGCTTGCAAGTTTAGGAGCTAAAGTTTTGCAAAATCGCTCTGTAGAGCTTGCTAAAAAATTAAATGTGAAATTAGTTACTAGAAGTAGCTTTAATGAAAATGAAGGGACGATTATTACTAAGGAGGAAAATATGGAACAGGCTTTGGTTAGTGGTATAGCACTAGATAAAAACCAGGCAAGGGTTACTTTAAGAAATATTGATGATAAACCAGGTATTGCTGCTGAAATTTTTGGAACTTTAGCAAATGAAAATATCAATGTGGATATGATTATCCAAAATGTCGGAGTAGATGGAGCTACAAATTTAGGCTTTACTGTGCCTGAAAACGAGCTTGATTTAGCAACTAATGCTATGAAAAAAGTTTTAGGTGCTAATGCTAATATAGAAACAGATAATGCTGTGGTAAAAGTTTCAGTTGTGGGTGTGGGTATGAAATCACATTCTGGAGTAGCTTCAGCAGCTTTTAAAGCATTGGCAAATGAAAATATCAACATACAAATGATTTCTACAAGTGAAATTAAAATTTCAGTTATCGTGCATGAAAAATACGGCGAATTGGCTGTAAGAGTATTGCATGAAGTTTATAAATTAGATGTATAAATGAGCAATAGTTTTTTAAAATTTACCCTAGAACAAATTCGAGAAAATGGTACTTATACAAGTTGGTTAGAAGAAAGGCGTCTTGAATGGTCGCCTTTGATTGCTTCTAAGTTAGCTTTGCTTTTGCAAGGTTATACTTTTATTGTGATTACTGATGATCAAAGAACGTGGTTTGAAGAGTATTTTTTAAGCCAAATTAATGCCAGTTCCACAAGACCTTTAGTGCCTTTTGTGTCTTTAAAAGGAATTTATAATAAAGCTTGTAATACCCAAGAAGATATAGATTTGCTTAATGATCTTTTGAGTATTTCTTTTCCTAACGGTTATGCTTTTTTTTATATAGGAACTAACACAGGTTTTAAATTTAAAATTGCTAATTCTAAAGAAGAAAGTATGCTTTGGCTTTTTGATGAGCAGTTGCAAAATAGCTTTTATCTTTCTTCACGTGATAAGGAATTAGACTATAAACTTATTTCTTTATATAAAGTATTTGAACAAAGCTTAGAGGCTGTACTTTTTTCTAAGGTAGAAATTTGAATCTAAGAAATAAAATCATTATTCATAATGATTTTGAGCTAATGCAAGAAAAACTCACAGAAGAATATGGAGCAAAAAATCTTAAATTTTTCATACCTAAAAATCCTGACTTAGAATTAAGACTAAATGATTTAACTTATGATAAAAACGCTCAAGCAACCGCAAAAGCTATTATGAAAGAAAGCTATGTAGCTGAAGCACAAGCTAAAATCATTGTTATACTAGCTAGATCTTTTCGTGAAGAAGCACAAAATTTTTTACTAAAGCTTTTTGAAGAGCCACCAAAAAATGTATATTTTATCATCGTAGCTCCTTCAAAAAATGTTTTTTTGCCTACTATACTTTCAAGATTTATCGTAGAAAAGCATAAAATTCAAAAAGAAAAAATGTCTTTAAATTTAGATCTTAAAAAAATAGATCTAGCTCAAATTGCTTCATTGTTAAAACAATATGAAAATATAGACAAACATGAGTGTTTAGAGTTAATTAGTGCTTTAAGCCATGAGTGTTTTAAACAAGATATAAAATTAAACGATGAAGAAATTGAATTTTTTTACAAAGCTTATGAGCTAGCTAAATTAAATACAAAGCCAACTATTTTACTAAGCACCATAGCTTTAATTTTACACGAGAGAAAAAATGAAAATTATTAAAATCAATCCTAACACAGACTTTGAACAAATTTCTAAATATATAAAACCACACAAAGCAGGTGAGAAAATTATGAGTGAAAAAACTCAAATTCATTTTTTTCTTATTAAAGAGTTAAGAGCGCCTGCTGCAAATATACTCAAGCAAGATGCACTAAGAGTTGGAGCTGAGCTTGTAACACATAAAGAAGTTATACTAGGTAAAGAGCATACTAATGCCTTGCTTATGGTAACGCAAGATCAAGCTAAAAAGCTTATAGAAAAAGAAAAATTACAAGATTTTAAGCTTAAAAATTTAGCACTATTTTTAAAATCTAACTTCACTAAACCAAAATATGCAAAAATTATGGGTGTGATTAATATCAATGATGATAGTTTTAATGCTCAAAGTAGGGTTAAAGAAAATGAAGTTTTAGAAAAAATAGAACTTATAATTTCTCAAGGGGCTGATTATATAGATATAGGTGCGGTTTCTTCAAGACCTGGTAGTGTGTATTGTGGAAAAGAAGAAGAGTTTAAGCGTTTAAAAAATACCCTAGATCTAATTTATAGAGAAAAACTTTATGAAAAATGTATTTTTAGTTTAGATAGCTTTGATGAGTATTGTTTAGAATATGCTTTAAATAAAGGCTTTAAGCTTATTAATGATATTACTGGGTTTAAAAATGAAAATTTAGCCAAACTAGCTTTAAAATACAAAGCTACTTACACACTCATGCATATACAAGATACCCCACAAAATATGCAAGATAACCCACATTATGAAGATGTACTCGCTGAGCTTGATGATTTTTTTGCTCAAAAACTAGAAAGATTAAGTGAGCTTGGTTTAGAAGATGTGATTTTAGATGTTGGCATTGGTTTTGGTAAAAGTCCTTGGCATAATATGATGTTAATCAAACACTTAGAGCATTTTTTACGCTTTGAAAAAGAGCTTTTAATCGGAGCTAGTAGAAAAAGTGTGATTAATGCTTATTTTAACTCAAGTGTTGAGCAAAGACTAGCTGGTACGCTTTATTTGCATTTGGAGGCTTTCAAAAATGGTGCAAGCATTATAAGAGTGCATGATGTGTATGAGCATAAACAAATGTTTGAACTTGCAAAAGCTATGGATGAACTTTCTTTGGAGTAGTGATGACTTATCAAGAGTATTTAGAAAAGGTAAAATTAGCAAAAGAATGGATGAGGGCTTATTATGAAGATGATGAGCCTTTAGCGAGTGATGAAGAATACGATAAACTTATAAGAGAGTTAAAAGCATTTGAAACGCTTCATCAAGAAAAGATTTCTAAAGATTCTCCTACGCAAAATATTGCCCCGACTATACAAAGTGAGTTTCATAAACTTGCACATAGTGCAAAAATGTGGTCTATGGAAGATGTTTTCGATGAAGCTGAACTTAGAGCTTGGGCAAAAAGAGCTAAATGTGAGTTTAATTTTTTCATAGAACCTAAATTTGATGGAGCAAGTTTAAATCTTACTTATGAAAATGGTATTTTAATCAGCGGTGCTACAAGGGGCGATGGAGAAGTAGGTGAGGATATTACTTTAAATGTAAAAGAAATATCTAACATACCTCAAAAAATTCCTTATAAAGACAAGATAGAAATTCGTGGTGAAGTAGTGATTTTAAAAGAAGATTTTGAAAAAATCAATGAAAAAAGAGCTAAAGATGGCTTAAGTTTATTTGCAAATCCACGCAACGCAGCAAGCGGCTCTTTAAGACAGCTTGATACAAGCATTACAAAAGAAAGAAATTTAAAATTTTATCCTTGGGGAGTGGGGGAGAATTCTTTAAAATTTAGCAAGCACTCTGAAGTGATGGAATTTATAAGAAGTCTTGGTTTTTTAAAAGATGATTTTGTTTTTTGTGTGAAAACTTTAGATGAGGTTTTAGAAAAATATCATGAGCTTTTAGAAAAAAGAGATCAAAAACCTATGATGATGGATGGTATGGTTGTAAGAGTTGATGATTTAGCTCATTGTAAGCTTTTGGGTTATACCGTGAAATTTCCAAAATTTATGGCCGCATTTAAATTTCCTGCTTTGGAAAAAACTACAACCTTGCTTGGGGTTAATTTACAAGTTGGAAGAAGCGGAGTGATTACCCCTGTGGCAGTACTAGAACCTGTAAATTTAGATGGGGTTGTAGTAAAGTCTGCAACCTTGCATAATTTTGATGAGATAGCTAGACTTGGAGTGATGATAGGCGATAGTGTAAGTGTGATAAGAAGTGGCGATGTGATACCAAAAATCACCAAAGTTTTCACCCAAAGACGTGATGGTTTAGAAAGTAAGATTACTAAACCAACTCTTTGTCCTGAGTGTTTTAGTGAGCTTTTAGATGAGGGTGCTTTTTTAAAATGCCAAAACTTAGACTGCAAAGCAAGACTTGTAAATTCCATTATACATTTTGTATCTAAAAAGTGTTTAAATATAGACGGCCTTGGAGAAAATATCGTCGAGCTTTTATTTAAAGAAGGAAAAATCACTAATATAGAAAGTATATTTTTCTTAAAATACAGTGATTTTGAAGGCTTGGAAGGCTTTAAAGAGAAAAAAATCAATAATCTTCTAAGCGCCATTGAAAATGCAAAAAAATGCCCTTTATCAAGGTTTATTACTGCTTTGGGTATAGAGCATATCGGAGAAGTGGCAGCTAAAAAGCTAGCGCAATCTTTTGGCTTTGAATGGTTTATGCAAAGCTATGAAGCTTATGCAAATTTAGAAGGCTTTGGTGAGCAAATGGCTAAAAGCTTAGAAGAATTTACCCATGTCAATGCAAATCGTATTAAACATTTTTATGAAATTTTGCATTTAGAAGATGAGAAAAAAGAGCTTATTATAAATGAAAATATTTCTAATAAAACCTTTGTTATCACAGGAACTTTAAGCAAATCACGTGATTATTTTAAAGAGCTAATCGAAAGCTTTGGAGCAAAAGTAAGCTCTAGTGTGTCTAAGAAAACTGATTTTGTATTATATGGAAGTGAAGCAGGCTCAAAGCTTGAAAAGGCTCAAAGCTTGGGGGTTAAGTGTATCAATGAAACCGAGTTTAATGCTCTTTTAGGCGGTGATGATGAGGTTTGATGTTTTTGTAAGTACAAAGTTAAACATTTCTCGCAATAAAGCTTGTGAGCTTATAGAAAATAAGCAAATTTTACTCAATGGCGAGTTTAGAAAAACCTCTTTTAAAATCACTTGCCAAAATCCTTTAGAAGATGAGAGTTTAAAACTCATACTTTTAGAAGAGCTTTTTGTAAGCAGGGCTGCTTTTAAGCTCAAGCATTTTTTACAAGAGCATGCATTTACTATAAAAGATAAAATTTGTTTAGATATAGGCTCATCGACTGGAGGTTTTGTGCAAATTTTACATCAAAATAATGCAAAGCATATTACAGCTTTAGATGTAGGCTCTAATCAACTTCATGAAAGCTTAAGAAAATTAGAAAATATCCAAATTTGCGAAAATACCGATTTGCGTGAGTTTAAAAGTGAAATTTTATATGATGTTATTACTTGTGATGTGAGTTTTATCTCTTTAACGCATTTGATTTTTCATATAGATAAACTTGCTAAAGATCTTATCATCTTGCTTTTTAAACCTCAATTTGAAGTAGGTAAAAACGTTAAGCGCGATAAAAATGGAGTAGTAAAAGATACTAAAGCTATTAAAGCTGCTAAAGAAAGCTTTGAAAAAGCTTGCGCAAAGCTTGGCTGGATCTTACAAGTAAGTCAAGAGTCGCACTTAAAAGGAAAAGAAGGTAATGTTGAGTTTTTCTACGCCTATAGAAAAAACTAAAATCACAAATTTAGCCATAGGACGTTTTGATGGTATGCATTTGGGGCATTTTGAGCTTTTTAAGCATTTAGATGAAAACGGAGCTTTACTTATCATCACAAAAGAAGAAAAAGAAGCCCTAACGCCTAAGGATTTTAGAGTAAATTTAGTTGATTTTCCTATGATTTTTTGTGATTTTGAAAAAATCAAAAATTACAAAGGCGAGGATTTTTTAAAGCTTTTAAAGCAAGAATTTCCCAAGCTAGAAAAGATTATCGTAGGTTATGATTTTAAATTTGGTAAAGAAAGAAAATGCAGTGCCAAAGATATACAAAGCCTTTGTGGTATAAACACCATCATTGTGGATGAGTTTAAAATTCAAAATAAAAGTGTGCATACAAGTATGATTAAAACCTTACTTAAAGAAGCTAAAGTTAAAGAAGCTAAAAATTTTCTAGGTAGGTTTTATACTATACAAGCAAATATTATCAAAGGACAAGGTATAGGTGCTAAAGAGCTTTTTGCGACTTTAAATTTATACACAAAAGATTTCTTTTTACCTAAAGATGGCGTATATGCGACTTTAGTAAAGATTGAAAATAAAAGTTATCATAGTGTAAGTTTTATAGGTATAAGATCTACTGATAAAAATTTTGCTTTAGAGACACATATTTTAGATGAAAATTTTACAAACACAAATGCAAAGTTAGTGGAGTTAAGTTTCATTGAGTATATAAGAGCTAATGAGAAATTTAATGATTTGGTTCTATTAAAAGCACAAATTAGCAAAGATATTAACAAAGCAAAAGAAATTTTAGGAAAATTAAATGAAAGATGAAATTTTTAAAAAACCTTTAGAAAAACAATTTGAATTTGATAAAAGCGTAGCAAGCGTTTTTGATGATATGGTGTCAAGATCCGTGCCTTTTTATACGCAAAATTTAAAACTCATAGTTGAACTTATCGATCATTTTGCGCCACAAAATGCGAAAATTTGTGATCTAGGTTGTTCTACGGCTAGTTTATTACTTGCACTTTATGAAAAAAGAAAAGATTTTCTTTTAAGCGGGGTTGATGAAGCTAATGCTATGTTAGAGATCGCCAAAAACAAATGTCAAGCCTTTGGAGCTAGGGTGGAATTTTATCAAAAAAATTTAGATGATTTTGAGTTTTTTAAAAATGATGTTTTTATAGCTACTTATACTTTGCAGTTTATCCGCCCACCTAAAAGGCAAGAGTTGGTTGATAAAATCTATCAAAACCTAAATGAAAATGGTATGTTTGTATTTAGTGAAAAAATTCTATATGAAGATGTGAAAATAGCTAAAAAAATGATACAAATTTATGAACAGTATAAGTTAGAACAAGGTTATAGCAAGCTAGAAATTGCAAGTAAAAGAGAAGCTTTAGAAAATATCCTCATACCTTATACTCAAAATGAAAACATAACCATGCTTAAAAAAGCTGGATTTTCTAAAGTAGAAAGTGTATTTAAATGGGTTAATTTTGAAACTTTCATAGCTTTTAAGTGAAATTATTAATTAAAAATTTATTTTCATTTATTATTTAAACTTTCTATAAAGTAAATTTCAATACAATTCCGATTTATTTTTATCATAAAAAATTCTAAGGAGTTTTAATGTCTTATTATTCTACGGGGGGGGGGATTTGAAAATTCTCAATCAAACAATACCTCTTTAAAATCAT